>ONFP01000132.1 GCA_900317105.1 uncultured Succinatimonas sp.
AATTAGTAATGGATGGGCCAAAGAAATATCTAAAACCTCTTAATCCAGAATGGCCAGGGCCTAAATTTATTGATTTCACTAATACAATGCGTATTGTTGGAGTTGTAATAGGTAAGTTTGTAAAAGAATAAAAGTCCCTTCTAAATACTAAAATGCAGTTTTATACTGCATTTTTTATTACCTCTTTCTCATTTCCGAAAAAATATTTTTTTGTAATAAAAATCACAATTTAATTACTTTTGTAATAACTTTCTTATTCTTTTGGTTGTAATTTGTAATTCCTTTCGTTATTATTACTTTTGTAATAAGTTTATTTCTAAACGAATAAGGAATATCACCAATGAAGATCCACACTTTATCAGACAAACGCACTTACTCAGTACGTCTAACCACATTATTCAACGTTGTAGAACTGTGCTCTCATGTCAAGGGAACAGATATCTGCAGCAACATTCTTCCAAAGCTGAAAGCCATTAACGAACACGGTGAAATCTGTGTATTTGATGATCAGTACGGTTATCTTGCAGTACGCATGGATAACCACCGCTTCATTGTCAACGAATACGCTGAGTTTGAAGATTCGCTGAACAGCTCATTACAGGCATACGAAAACAATCTGTTTAAGTTCAATTCTACTGTGGAGCTTAAGTATGCGTAATGAGGTAGACCAGACAATCACAGACTGGAAGAAGCGCTACATCATTATTCAGATCATAAACGGCATAGTAATCGCGCTCTTCTTGGCTGCAGGATTTTTCACAGTACATCATTTATTTGCTGAATAACTAACAAGAACTACAGCATTGGTGATTTGGGCGGGTCACCCGTAGCCCGCCCCTTTTTAGGAGGTCATCATGATACTTGAAGTAGACAACACAGAATGGACAGCAATAAGACTGGCAATGGAAACTGAGTACAAAAGCTATCTTGAAGCAAAGGAACTGGCTTCATCAGAGAAGATAAAGGAAGACTTTGATCAGACAGCGTTCCTCTACAAAAAGATACTTGATGGGTTAAAAAAACAGATTGATAAGCAGATTAAGGACTAAGAATGTTACCAAGAGGCCTCAGTGAAGAGGAATTTAAAGAACAGACAGTTAAGGAATATCTGGAAGGCGGTTACGGCGTAGACAGAGAAATGGCCGAAGAACTCGCCCAGACGGAGTGGGAAATCAGACAGGAAGTTGAGAACCACACAAAGGTAAAGAAAGTTCAGCTTAAGGAAAAGAATGATCACGCAGGCTTCGGCCAGCATGGAATTGCTATGCATCAGAACCGAGTGATTAAAGCTGGTAATCAGGAGCTTCGAATCAGCACCACAGCGTACAAGGCGCTTCGTAAGAAAGCCATACTCACAAAAGAGGATGTGGAATGGCTTCTGTGTGGTGACGATGAGTTTCTGCCGAAACACGCGAAGGGGCTTAACTTTCCAATCTTTATCCCCCGATTCGGAGGATTCAGAACATGGGCTGTATACGAATGGATTGATAAATTTCAGATAAGGAGAAAAGGAAAATGATCACTAATACAACAGAATTACAGAAGGCTTTATTTGCAGAACTAGAGGCTCTGCAGAATGAGGACAACGACAAGGACAAAGACGGCAATTTTGACAAAGAGAAGGCAGAACACGCAATGAAAAGAGCTGATGCCATAAACAACACTGCAGGCAAGATTATTGAAGTCCAGCGCTTACAGCTTGATGTGGCAAAAACAGCCTATGCTGCAGGATATGCGGTCAATATACCTTCTACTCTGGGCCTTGAGCTGAAGAAAGAGGAAGTCTGAAGTGAGTACAGAGGGTAAGAAATGGAAGCGCACGAAGGGCATTTTGTGGACTGATGAAATCTTCTCTTGGATCAAAGAGCGAATTCCTGCAAAAGAGCATGGATATACCTCCAGACAGCAGATGCTTGAGGAGCTGAATCAGACCTTTAATACAACCTTCACTATTAGAGCTTTCTGTACCCACTGTTATGAGAAAGGAATTCAGCTTGGGCTGTGTCACAGTAACTCAGCAATTACCAGAGGTGAGAAACACTGGAGACACAGACCAGTAGGTTCCTTTCAGGAAAAGAAAGGATACGTGCGCATCAAGGTCGGTGAACCTAATCAGTGGATGCAGTACCAGCGCTATGTATGGGAGCAGAACCATCCTGGGCAAAGCGCTGAAGGTAAGACGGTTATCTTCATGGATGGGAACAACAGGAACTTTGAGCCATCAAATCTTGAATGTGTCACACGTGGAGAGCTGTCAGTAATGGCAGAACTCGGATGCAGCAAGGAATGTTCTGTTGACGAGAGACGAACCTTCCTGTTAATGGCACGGATCAAGATAGCAAAAGTAAAACTGTTTGGTAAGGAGTATCAGAAGACCCGCGCTCACATGCTCTATCTAAAGGTAAAAGATACTCCAGAGTATAAAGCTAAGGTTCATGCTCAGTATCTGAAAAGAAAGGAGAGATACCAGAATGATCCTGAATATAGGAAGGAACAGCAGAATAAAGCTAACAGCTACAGAAAAAAGCATTATGCAGAATCTCCAGAGTGGAGAGAAAGAGTTAAAGCAAAAAAGAGGAAATAAAGAATGGCAGAAGATTTAATCAATAGACCTAGTCACTACCACAAACACGCAGTTCTGGTTGAACCGATAGAACTGTGTGAGCTGTTAGGCTTCAATCTGGGTAACTGTCTGAAGTATTGCTTCAGATATCAGGACAAGGGTAATCCCCTGCAGGATTTGAAGAAAGCTCAGTTCTATATCAGAAGAATTCTGGCTGAAGACGATGATCAGATTATTTTCAGAGCCTATGACGGAGGTAATCTCCTAAAGAAGCGTACAAAGGTCTATATGGATATCTTCAGACATAACGAATTTGTACTCGCTCTTGCTACAGAGGGGTATATGGGACTTTCCAAACTGATAGATGAAAAGATTGCTGAGCTGGAGTCCAAGAATGATTGAACTTGAAATTTTGTTGATAGTAATCCTCTCCTTTGTTGGAGTAGGAATTTTTATGGAAGCCTTCATTCTAAACGAATTAGCTCGAGATCTAAAAGAAATGAGATACATACTGGAGGATATGTTAAATGGAAATTAAGCTTGAAAGACTGCTGCTGAAGCGTGAGGAGGTTGCATCCATTCTGGGCTTTAGTATGTCTTATCTGCAGAGAGTAAGAGAAAACACACGTCTGCATTTTCCAGAGCCGGTATATTTCTTCGAGAAATCCAGTATCAAGACTACACCATTCTGGAAACTGAAGGACATACAGGAGTGGGTTGATAAGTATCAGGGGTTAGAAAATGGTTAAGCTGAAAGATTTAGTCAGGATTATGCCTAATCCTACAGAGTTTTATCTGTATATACATGACGAGCATGACAACGAACACACTCATCCAGGTGAAGAGTATTACTGCAGATGTGTAACCTCTGATTTTAAAACTATCTGGTTTAGAGATTACGAGGATGATAAAGAACATCCTCAAGACCGCATACTCGAACTGCTTGAATATGAAGTCACCTGCATACGAGTATGGAATCCATACAGTAAAGATGAGGTTCAGTCACCTCCACACGCATTCTACATATTCATTGATAAACCACTGAAGAAAGGTAAAAACAATGGTTAAAGACCACTTGGGAAATGAGTTTAAAGGTGTTAGAGAGATGTATCTCCATTATGGTCTGAATGAGAGCCTCTACTATCAGCGTAAACGTCAGGGAATGTCATTGGAAAAAATCTTATCCACTCCAAGACGAATCCAGAAGAACAGCTGTCTTGATGACACTCTAATTTATAAGAGACATCAGGTCTCCAAAATGAGATGCCAACAGAGAGCTGTCAAACTAAAAGCTGAGACAGCTTATAAATTGGAGTGTGGAACTGTAACTGTCAGGGAATATTGGAG
>ONFP01000176.1 GCA_900317105.1 uncultured Succinatimonas sp.
CAAAAGCAGAGTCAGATTTACCAATATATGTAAGCTGGATTGGTACAACAGATATTAACTGTATGGAATCCTGGAGAGTAACCGAAGGTCTTGATACTCTTCCAGAGAACAGCAGTAGACTCACAATTCCTTTTAAGGAGGAACCTGGTCAGAACGGTCCAATAAGAACCTTTACCGATAACAATAAATTCTCACAAATATATCTTCTGGCAAGTAAAGAGTATGATTTTCTTGGCTCTCAGATGAAAGACTGGATCAAAAGAGGAAACAACAGTAAATGCCAGATTATCATTACCACTGTTGAAGATCCAACCTCCTATGACGAGGTTTACAAGGCCCTGGATAAATTCTTCTCAAAATACTGGACTGCAGAAACAGCCTCCCGATATGTCTTTAATTTAACTCCAGGCACTCCTGCCATGCAGGCAATGCTTTTCTATATGTCTCAGATTAGGTATTCAGGAGGAAAGACTTTCCGTACTGTCCCTAGAAAGTTTGCCAAGAACAATAAGCAGATCCTTGAGGTAAACGCACCATTCAGCTTAAAACCTGATTTATATCTGAATACTCAGACTCAATGTCCTCAGTCTGATGAGATTGAAAAGGTTATAGAACTGTATGCCCCTGTAAAAGCAATCAACATTCTGCTGTTAGGAGAAAGTGGTGTGGGTAAATCATCAGCAGCACAGAAGATCCACTATCGCTGTGGCGGAAAGAAGGACAACTTTATTATTGCAAACTGTGCTGAGCTTGCCGCCGGTGATGCCAATATGTTCAGAGCAGAACTGTTTGGAGCCAAGAAAGGCTCTTTTACCGGCTGTACTGAGGATAAGACAGGTTTATTTGAACTGGCGCAGAATGGAACAATCTTCCTGGATGAGGTCGCAGAAATTCCATTATCCAGTCAGTCGGTACTACTGCGAGCTCTGCAGGATAAAGAGATCATGAGTATCGGCAGTAAAAAGGTTGTCAGACTGAATAATGTGAGAGTTATATCGGCTACTAATCATAATCTGCTTGAAGATGTAAAAAACGGTAAGTTCAGGGAAGATCTGTATTATCGTCTGGCAATGTGTTCAATCACACTTCCAAATCTTAGAGAAATCTGTTTTACCAACAGAGAATACTTTCAGGAACTGGTTCAGACCATATTGAATGATCTGAAAAAAGAAGACACAAAACTGAATGATACAGAATTTAAACTGACACAGGATGCCTGGGACTGTTTGATGAGTTACCAGTGGCCGGGTAATATCAGACAGCTGCGTCATGTACTGCTGTTATCCACAGTGTACGCGTTAAATACAGGTAAAGCAGAGATTGACGGTAAGATTATTTCTTTACACCTGTCTAATGTAAACACTGTATCCTCTGGTAATTCAGCTGCAGAAGATTTTATTCCAAATGATCTGAATCAGTGGCTGTCTGAACAGAAAGACAGGATTATTAGAAACGCCTTAAGATTAACCAGTGACAATACTTCAAAAGCAGCAAAAATGCTGGGAATGAATGAGCAGACACTGTACTCTTATCTTAAAAAGGCCAGGTAGAAATAACTAATACAGAAAAGAATTCGTAGGAGTTGGCGGTAGTTTCAGTTTAATTGAATAAACGCCTAGTCCTCAAGCAGACAGCGGTTGTAGAAGTTGGTTACGTCCCTTGAGCAGAGAACTTCGCTGCCGTCTATAGGGGTATTGAAGCAGATGCCGGAGATAGTACGGCATCTTGAGAGAGCAACGTAGAGCTGACCGCAGGACCAGTATTCAGAATGCAGCAGCTTTGCGTTGTCAAAGGTCTGGCCCTGACTCTTATGAACAGTAACAGCCCAGCCCAGACGTAAAGGGATCTGAGTATAGGTACCGACAATACCCTTTTTAATTTTGATCTTCTTTCCTCCTTTAACGCCCTTAAAAGACTCGGTTTCAGCGAAATAGTCATATTTCTCCCAGGTATTTTTTTTAACAATAACAGTTCTTTTGGTTCTATCAAGTAAAACATATACCTGCTCATTATTGATTGCGTTTACAGTACCGGTATCACCATTTACGTATTCCTTTGAAATATCATTAGCAATGATAAGAACACGGGCGCCAACCTTTAGGGTTAATACTTTTTCACAGGCAATATCGCTCTCCTGAACATTGCCGCAGATCCTTATATTAAATCTGAATTCAGGACTCTGAATCTTGCCCAACTCATAGCTATTGTACTGATTAGCGGTTGCATTCTTACCGCAAATATACAGCTGCTCAGAGTGATCTCTAGTGCTGCGGTTAGAATTGATAAAATTAAGACCGCTAAAATCGCCAGTTCTGATGCAGTTCAGAGCCTCAACAAACACAGAGTCTTTCTGGCGAACACTTTCATTTAAGACAACAGTCTTAATGTTCATACGCTTCCAGGCATCAGTATTAAAAGCCCAGGCCTGTCTGTTATTAGGAAACAGCTTTTCTATCCATTTTCTA
>ONFP01000006.1 GCA_900317105.1 uncultured Succinatimonas sp.
GTTTTACTAACCGCATGAGAGGTAAAAGCATTAGACATATAATTGAGGTTGTATCTAAAACTCCAAGGATGCCTAAAAATGCTTAACCAACCATGCATGCCACCAAACAGAATCAGTCTTAATTATTATTTTTCTATGACTTCCACCTAAATACACAGGTATGAGTCACTGATAAAACAGTTTTTAATTTAAGTATAGATAAAAGACCTTCATTTAACTAAAAAAGCTCTTCTTAACAGCCCAAAATCAATAAAAAAAGGATATACAGAAACTTCCAAGATTTTTGGCTTTCACAAACTCTGCTTTTTAATACTTAACGAATGAAGTTTTCTTATATTTTTTTATCGACGAGTACAAAGACAAATTGAGAAAAGTACGATTAAAGGAGGAGAGATATCACTAATTTGGATTTGTTTTGACACCACATAAAACAGTTTTCTGAATATACAGAAAAAAAAATCCAGCATCTGTCAGGACACTGGATTTGATGTAATCTCAGAGAAAACGTTAATTACTTAACTTCTGAAGTTAAACCTGAAACAACAACCTCAACACGACGATCTGGTGCTAAGCAGTCGATTAAAGCCTTGCGACCCTTTACGCCATCACACTTGTTGCCGGTTACAGGATTTGCTTTACCCTTACCCTCTGAAACCTTAGCAGCTACGCCATTGTTCTGTAGTTCTGCGGTAACAGCGTCAGCACGCTTCTGAGACAGCTTGTTGTTGTATGCGTCTGAACCGATGCGGTCGGTGTAGCCGTATACTTCAAACTCAGCTTCTTCTAGCTGATTTGCTGACTGAACAACATTTGAAACTGCGCTCTGACCTTCAGCAGATAGCTTTGAGCTGTCGAATGGGAATAGAACACCTGCATCTAAGGTGTGGGTCTGAGTGGTCTTAACCTTCTTCTTTGCTACAGGAGCTGCAGGCTGTGCGCCACCGAAGGTGTACTGGAAGCCTAAATATAGTAAGCTCTCGTCAAGACGCTCTTTTGAGTCTAATTCGAACTTAGCAGTATTTACGAAATAGTCATAGCCAAAACGAACTGCGAATGCAGGAGTGAATGCGTACTGAACGCCAACACCAGCTACCCCACCGAAACGGTGCTCTGACTCGCCATCCCATGAACCCCAGTTATAGGTAGGACCAATCTTGAAGAATACGTCTGAACCCTTGGTATCAAAGGTATATGCGAATTTGCCGTATAACTCTACGATATTGAAGTGAAGGCTTGAACCGCCTGAAACTTCATTACCGTTCTCATCTTCACCTGAATAACGAAGATTCTGGTCGCCGATATAGTTATAGCCTAAGCCTAAACCGAACCAGTTGTACATATTGTACTCACCGAATAGCTTTAAGCCATAGCCTTCCTTATCGAAAGAAACAACATCCTTTGCCTTAATGCCGTTGATAGTTGCATTGTTGAAAGAATGATCATAACCGTATGAGTAACCGCCAGCAGCACCAACGGTCCATGAATCTGGTAAAGCTGCATTAGCTGAACCGAAAGCAAAAGCTGCTACAACAGCTGCTGCTAATAGATTTAATTTCATAATATATTTCCTTTTGTATTAGTAAACTAAATAGATTAGTTAACCTATTATACAGTTGCAAAATAAATCAAAAAGAAACAAAGAGAGCTGAATTTTCTAAAATGTGAAGTATTACGTGCAAAATTTACATTTTTTTCGACTAAAAAAATTTTTTTTGATCATTTATGAACATTTTGCTAAAAAAAGCTGCAATTAATCATAATCTGAGACTGTTTTTATCTGTACAGCAGGCATAATTTACAGTTTAAGCCCCCTATAACCACATATACTTTGCAAAAAATCACAGCTTAGAATTCCTGTATAGAGTCAGAAAAAAATAAGACCTTACTTTAATACCGATCCTCAGCAGGAAATGACAGATAATCAGAAGGTTATTCACAATTTTATAGCAGATCTCTTTATGCCTTCTGATACCTCCCTATATGACGATAATGATGGTAAGGCTGGCAACCGTATCAAACAGGTTATGCTGCAGCACATCGATGCCATAAAAATCATGCTGGAGGACAGCTATAACAAGTGCCCCTTCCTTTAGATACTCTGCCAGCAGGAATTAAAGAAGCTTTAACTCCTGTGCTCAAAGACATGTTTATTGCCTTTACCAGGGATTTCGAAGAACTTTTCATCGTCTGCTCAATCCCATAAAAAAAGCCCTGATTTTACTCAGAGCTTTTACATTTATTTAGAGGTTAAAAACTACTTAGCCTGTGTGGTCTCACCGGTAACAACAATTTCTACACGACGATCAGGAGCAAGACAGTCAATTAAAGCCTTACGTCCCTTTACACCATCGCACTTGTTGCCAGTTACAGGATTTGCCTTACCCTTACCATCAGATACCTTTGGTGTTACACCATTGTTCTGAAGTTCTGCACTAACTGCATCTGCACGCTTGTCAGACAGCTTCAGGTTATAAGCGTCTGAACCGATACGATCAGTATAGCCGTATACCTCAAACTCTGGATTCTCCATGCTGTTTGCAGACTGAACAACATTAGCTACAGCACTCTGGCCTTCACTTGATAACTTGGCGCTGTCAAATGGGAACAGGACGCCTGCGTCAAGAGTATGAGTCTGGGTTGCCTTAACCTTCTGTACAGGAGCAGGAGCTGCTGGACCACCGAAGGTGTACTGGAAGCCTAAATATAGTAAGCCTTCGTCCATACGCTCATCGTCATATCCCTTAACATCAGAGAAATCGACTTTAGCTACACGGAAGAAGTAATCATAACCGGCACGGATTGCCAGATTCTTGGTAAATGCATAGGTAACACCAACACCGACTACACCGCCAACCTTATGAGACTTCTCACCTGCCCATGAGGCCCAGTTGTAGGTAGGACCGGCTTTGAAGAATACGTCTGAACCGTTATCATCAAAGGTATATCCAAACTTACCATATAGCTCGGCAATGTTGAAGTGCATCTTTGAGCCTTCTTTAAAGGCTTCACCAGCATAGGTTCCCTTCAGATAGCCATCCTGACCGCCGATATAGTTATAGCCAAGACCTAGACCGAACCAGTCAGTGAAGTTATATTCACCAAACAGCTTGATGCCATAGCCATTTCTTCCCCAATCCATAGCAACATCAACATCGTCGTAAGTCATGCTCTTAGGGAATTTATGATCATACATATGAGCCCAGCCTAAAGCACCGCCAACGGTCCATGAGTCTGGTAATGCAGCATTTGCTGAACCAACAGCAAAAGCAGTTACAACAGCAACAGCCAATACGTTTAGTTTCATAATATAGTCCTTCATAAAAATACCCGAAATTGGTCACTCTATTATACGAAACCAATTTGTGGTCGGAGCTGTTGATATATCAGATAAATATCAGGAATGTGAACATATTCATCTCTTTTGAAGAAAAGAGTAGAAAAATTAGATATAAGGCAGATTTTTATTTGAAATTTAGCGCGTTAGGATCTTGTACAAGCTGTATTCACAGATCAGTAAAGGTTTGGACGGGCCTGAAGCTTCAGAATCTCGCTTACTTTCAGGGCCTGATTGGCTTTTTTATACAGGGCTGTAAGCTCATCCTTCTCGAAGTTTCCGCAGGCCAGGAAGAAAAGATATGATCTTCCGTCAAAGTAAGTCAGAAGACCTGAGCAAGGAGCATTATCCACATACTTGAAGGCAAAACCTCTCAAATCCACAACAGCTTTTAAATCCCAGCCCTGATAGGAGTCCATCATATACTGGGCATACTGTTTGGTAGTTGAGAGATTAACGATTGGATCGAGGATCTGCAGAGAAGCATTCTTGCCTCCCTGCTCATCGTAGTATGAAGCCTTGTTCCCTACTATCACCTCTTCAAAATCCTCTACTGCCGCAGCGGCACTCAGAGAAAGGAAGATCAGAAACAGAGAAAAAAGCTTCTTCATAAACAAAGTTACCTTACAAGCTGCTGATAAGCTGTATTGGAGGTTACCTCCTCTACAGGGTAGTTAATAGCCTTGATAAACTCGTTAACACCTTCTTCCTTATCAGTTACATCAAGTCCGCACAGTACAGAGCAGAACTCGAGACCGGTAATACGGAAGTGGAACAGAGTAATGTTGTAGGAGTTACCCAGAGTTTCAAGGAATCTTAACAGTGCATTTGAGGTTGCAGGGAACTCGAAGAGGAACAGTCTCTCATTGAGCTTGGATGAAGGATGGCCGCCAACCATATAACGCAGATGATCCTTTGCCAGGGAGTCATCGGTCAGATCGGTAACCAGATATCCGTTCTTCTTTAACGACTTGCAGATATCATTAAGCTCCTTCTTGCCTTCAGTCAGTTCAACTGATGCAAACACACGTGCTCTGTCGTCCTTATTATATCTGTAACTGAACTCGGTTACCACACGATCACCCAGGGACTTCACCAGATCAAGGAAGGCACCGATCTTCTCAGGGATTTCCACTGAAAGAATACCCTCTGACATCTCACCAACGTCGCAGCGTTCTGCAACCATACGCAGAGAATGGAACTTCACATTGGCACCTGACAGAATTGCAATGTGGTTGCCGCTCTTGATGTTGTTCTCGCGAACATATTTCTTAAGACCTGCAAGAGATAAGGCGCCGCTAGGCTCAGCAATAGCACGGGTATCATCAAAGATATCCTTCATAGCAGCACAGATCTCATCATTTGAACAGGTAATGATGTCATCGAGATACTTGCTTAATACTCTGAAGGTCTCGGTTCCGGCCTTGCTTACAGCAACACCGTCAGCGAAGTGTGAAACATAACCGATATCCACTGGAGCACCAGCCTTTAAGGCGGCCTTCATACAGGCAGAACCTTCAGCTTCAACACCTATAACCTTGATGTGAGGAAGAATTGCCTTGATATAGGAGGCAATACCGGCTGCAAGACCCCCGCCGCCGATCTGTACGTAAATGGTATCGATATTGTCGCACTGACCGATAAGCTCATGAGCAATTGTGCCCTGACCTGCAATCACGTCAGGATCATCATAAGGAGGGATCATGGTCAGATTCTTCTTTTTAGACAGCTGCTGAGCATAATCATAGGACTCATTGAAACTGTCACCGTAAAGCACAACCTCGGCACCGAAATTTCTAACGGCATCGATCTTAAGATCAGGAGTGGTTGTAGGCATTACAATTACAGCCTTGATGCCAAGCTTCTTGGCAGAAAGGGCAACACCCTGAGCATGGTTGCCTGCGGATGCGGTAATAATACCTGACTTTAAAGCAGCCTCGTCCAGATTCTTGATCTTGTGGTAGGCACCGCGAAGCTTGAAAGAATGGATCTTCTGATAGTCCTCTCTCTTGAGCAGTACATTCACACCCAGTCTTGAAGAAAGAGAGTCAAGACTCTGCAGAGGAGTAACCTTCACCAAGTCATAAATACGGGCTAATAGAGTTTTCTTAAGATAGCCCTGTGCATCTAACTGTTTTTCTGCCATATTCTTATAATCCTTCTAATTTATTGCGATCACGCACACCGCCCTTATCAGCGCTTGAGGCTAACTTACCGTAAGCCTTAAGTGCAAAGGAAATCTCTCTGTCACGGCTTACTGGCTGCCAGGCGTTCTTTCCTTTTTCTTCCATTCTGGCGCGTCTTGCTGCAAGTTCCTCATCTGAAACCGCCATACGAATGGTTCTGTTTGGAATATCAATCTCAATCAGATCGTTTTCCTCCAGAAGACCGATATTTCCACCGTTTGCAGCTTCAGGGGAAACGTGTCCGATGGAAAGACCAGAAGAACCACCGGAGAATCTGCCGTCGGTTACCAGAGCACATTTCTTGCCAAGACCAACAGACTTAATATATGAGGTTGGGTACAGCATTTCCTGCATACCCGGACCGCCGCGAGGACCTTCATAACGAATAATTACGACATCGCCTTCCTTAACCTTGCCGCCCAGAATTCCGTCTACACCGTCCTCCTGGCTCTCGAAGATTCGTGCAGGACCGACAAACTTGAGAATAGATGAATCAACACCGGCAGTCTTAACGATACAGCCGTTCTCAGCAAGATTACCGTACAGTACAGCCAGTCCGCCGTCCTTTGAGTAGGCATGGTCGATATCGTGAATACAGCCGTTTACACGGTCGGTATCCAGCTTGTCAGTGGTATTGTTCTGAGAGAAGGCCTTGATATTGTACTTACCGCCGGCACAGGCTTTGTAGAACTGTTTAACATCCTCAGATGGATTCTTTTCAAGATCATACTTATCAATCTGCTCACCAATGGTCATACCAAGAACGGTCTTTGAATCCTCATGCAGCAGACCTTTCTTTTTGAGCTGAGCCATAATGTTCATGATACCGCCGGCATTGTGCAGATCTTCCATATGCCATAGGGGAGTTGAAGGGGACATCTTGCAGATGTGAGGAACCTTTCTTGATAATCTGTCGATATCTGCCATGGTAAAATCGACACCGGCTTCCTGAGCTACAGCCAGAAGATGCAGAACGGTATTGGTAGAACCGCCCATTGCAATATCCAGGCTCATGGCATTTTCAAAAGTATTCTTGGTTGCAATTGAACGAGGCAGCACTGAATTGTCACCGCGCTCATAGTGAGCCTTGGCCATTTCTACAATTCGCTGAGCAGCCTTAACAAACAGCTGCTTTCTGTACTCGTGAGTTGCAACAAGTGAACCGTTGCCAGGTAGGGATAAACCTAAGGCCTCGGTCAGGGAATTCATTGAGTTTGCGGTAAACATGCCAGAGCATGAACCGCAGGTTGGACATGCTGCAGATTCAACAGCGCGAACCTCTTCATCGGTAACATTTGGTTCAGCTGATACCACCATGGCATCAATCAGATCAACCTTATGGTCACAGCCATCCATACGACCGGCTTCCATTGGACCGCCTGAAACAAAGATTACAGGAATGTTCAGTCGCATTGAAGCCATCAGCATACCAGGGGTTACCTTGTCACAGTTTGAGATGCAGACCAGAGCATCAGCCTTATGTGCATTTACCATGTACTCAACAGAGTCGGCAATAATATCACGGCTTGGCAGAGAATAAAGCATACCGGTGTGGCCCATGGCAATACCGTCATCAACAGCAATGGTATTGAATTCCTTGGCAATACCGCCAGCCTTCTGAATTTCCTCAACTACAAGCTGACCAATCTCGTGAAGATGAACATGTCCTGGTACAAACTGGGTAAATGAGTTTGCAACCGCAATAATTGGCTTTCCAAAATCACTGTCCTTTACACCGGTTGCCTTCCATAAAGCACGGGCACCGGCCATGATTTTGCCTTCATAGGTTACCTTAGAACGATAGTTGTTTGACATATGCGGTTTCCTTTTTTATCTGCGCAATTCTACTGATGCATGTGTTATTTTGTATTCAAAGACAGAACTGCTCCATTTAAGGAGCAGTCTTGTTTTTTTAGATTAGGCTTTGCAAGGAGTTAACCAGCCGTACTTGTCTTCAGTCTCGCCTCTTACGATTGCAAAGAATGCATTCTGAAGCTTCTCGGTAACTGGACCTCTGTAGCCCTGACCAACATCAATTCCGTCAACAGAGGCTATTGGAGTGATCTCTGCAGCGGTACCGGTGAAGAACATTTCATCAGCCAGGTATACAAACTCACGTGGAAGAGGCTGTGTACGAACCTCATAGCCTAAATCCTGAGCAACCTTGATAACAGCATCACGGGTAATACCAGGAAGCAGACCGGCTGTGGTTGGAGCGGTATAGATTACGTTATCCTTTACAAAGAATACGTTCTCACCTGAACCTTCTGAAACATAACCGTTTGAATCTAAAGCGATTGCCTCGGTGTAGCCATTGTTGGTGCACTCATTTGCAATCAGAATTGATGACAGGTAGTTACCAGCTGCCTTAGCCTCTGTAGGAATGGTATCTGGAGCAAGACGGCGCCATGAGGAAACACAGGCCTTAATACCTTTCTTCAAGCCTTCCTCACCCAGGTATGCACCCCATGGAAGAGCACAGACCATTGCATCGGCATTAACCCCTTTCTTGAACTTAACACCCAGACCAACTTCACCCATGAAGATCAGAGGACGGATGTAGCCAAACTCCAGACCGTTCTCGGTGATAACCTTCTTACAGGCATCCATCATCTCTTCTTTAGTCTGAGCAACAGGGAATCTGTAGATCTTTGCAGAATTGAATAATCTGTCGATATGCTCCTTAAGACGGAAAATCTGAGGTCCCTTTGCAGTCTTATATGCACGAATACCCTCAAACACAGCTGAACCATAGTGCAGAGCATGAGCGGTTACGTGAACCTTGGCATCAGCCCATGGAACCATCTTTCCGTTGAACCATATAAACTTAGTTGTATCTGAGTCCATTTTTAATCCCCTTTTGTTATTTCAATCGAACGTAAGTTCTGAAAAGTCTATCACCTTGTTCAAACCAAAATTGCCAAATAAATCATGGTCTGAAGCAATTTTTTTAATTTGAAGTCTAATCTGATTATATCTCAAAAAATGAAACATAGTTAATATTATGTTCCTTTTTTTGCAAAAATAGAATTATGCTCAAAAAGTGGTAGAATGTGAACTCAATTATCCAACGTATAAGGTTAACTATTAATATGCTGTCTTTTTTACCAGCTCCGCTGCTGTTTATCATCAACAGTCTCTTGATTGCAATAAATGTAATCCTGATTGCTACGCCAATTCTGATACTTGGAATAGTCAAGATTATTCTTCCTTTTGATTTCATTCTGCGCCTTGTAGACAACTGTAACTATTACCTTTATAAGGTCTGGGTAGTGAACAACAGAATGCTGATGGCTCTGACCAATGACATCAAATGGCATATTACAGGAGATGAGATCCCATTTACCCGTAAATCCTGTATCGTGATGTCAAATCACATCAGCTGGCTTGATATTCTTTTCATCGGCTCTGTATATGGCGGAAGAATTCCTATCACCAAGTTCTTCATGAAACAGAACCTTATCTATATTCCCTTTGTAGGTCTAGCCTGCTATACCCTTGGGATGCCTTTCCTGCGCAGATATCCAAAAGAGAAGCTATTAAAGAATCCCGCATTAAGAACCAAGGATGTTGAGACCACCAAGAAGGTATGCAAGGATCTGATAAAATACCCTTCATCACTGATTAACTTCTGTGAAGGTACACGTTTTACCCCGGAAAAAGCCAAGAAGGCAAAATCAACCTACAGACACCTGATGCCTCCAAAGGCTGCATCTTTAGGTGTTGCCCTGTCAGAAATCTATGACGAGGTAGAGTACATCTTCAATAACACCTTCTACTATCCTGAAAACTCAAAGGGAGCTTTCATGGATATGATGTTCGGAAAGATCAAGGATGTTTATGTAAACATCGAAATCATAGAAAAGAACGACCGTCTTCGTGGTAATTATCTTGAAGACAAGACCTTCAAGCACGATTTCACCATGTATCTGCGTGAACTGTGGGAAAAGAAAGATCAGCTATTAGATGAGATGGAAGCCGACTATCGCAGCAGAAAAAATAACAAATAACTATCCGTTTTTTCAGGAAGGTGGCTATATTTGCCACCTTTTTTTTGTTATCAGAGGCCACCTGATAGATAGTGAATTCCAATCACTATGTTGATTTTTGTGCTAATCACTGAATTAGCACTTTTTTCAGCAAAATCTAAATTCAAGTAAACCTATTCAAGTAATTGGTAGTATGTGTGATAGTCTAAGCCGAGCAGTTTTCTGCTTGGCTTATTTTTTAAATAATCATCTATCTCTCACAAAACATTAGCTTTTCTCTAGACAAGACCTTCTGGATACATAAAACTTCTAACAGTCTTGTTCAAATTAACTGAAGAGCTCCCCCTATGAAAAAAATATCGCTGCTCACTTACCTTTTTGTCTGTACCTTGACTGCCTGTACGACTTTAAAACAGAGTCCACAGGATAAATATTTCTCAGATGCGTCACTACTTACAAGAGATTATGAGAATGCCGTCATTGATGCGGTTATTCCTGACAGAAGCAAAGTATATTCAGAACTTGTGCAGATAAAGGGACCTGATAACAGTTCAGGACAGGAATGGATTACTGTAGACGGCCGGAATATGGTACTTGTTACTTCAGTGATTAAAGATGAGTTTCTAAAGTACTGGATGAATGACGAACCATTTGAAGTCGGAGTTGACTGCTGGGTCAGCGTCCCTTCAGAATGGAGCAGGTTTAAAAAGGAATTTGAACCGCTGAGCGATACCCAAAAGATGATCAGAATGCAGCAGCTGGTTGGCATCCCTCAGGATAGCCACTATTCAGTTGTAGTTGAGTTTTATGCAGATGCAGAAAAAATATTCAGACCTGCAAAAGATCCGGAGACAAGCGACAGTGTTGCCTCAATTGAATATCCTGCTGGCACTAAAGCTGAATACAGAGAATGGTTTGAGAACCTAAAAATGCAGTCATATCAGGGTACCCCTGCCTATCCTTTTACTCAGCTGGGATACTGTTATGACTGGAACAGCAACTCTAAAAACCACGTCGGAGTCAGTGAGTTTATAGTACCAAAGGGGACTCTGATAAAAGTTAAGTCCCGTATGGACTATCAGGAGTTTATTGACGAGATTAAATAGCAGTTCAGTTTATATCTTAAGTACGTCTTATGAGCTGAAAAAGAGAGAGAGAGCTATCAACGAAATTGAGCTACTCCAATCTAATGCTAAGGCTAAACGAAATCACCGTTTAGCCTTTGTATTAAATAGACGAATTCTTTTGAAGTCTACTTAAGCGTCAGAAGATATCCGATTAGTTCAATATATTGCTCTGCAGTATCAATATTGTCTGTCATGGCAAGATATTTGCCATTCACCACAATCTCAGGCACAGCCTCAATGCCATACTCCTTTACATAGCGATCAAACTCTGAGATTTTTGCTGCAGTTATAAAGGATTTAGATTCCTGCTCATATCTTTCCCTGGAAACTCCAAGACTTTCAAAAAGATCAGTGAAATATTCAGGCCCTTCAGGAAACTTTTCCTTAACGTGAATTCTTTCGAAAAGCTCTTCTCTTAATTCTTCACCAATTCCAAGATTCAGAGCAACAGCATAGGCCTTCTGAGTTTCGACTCCGGCATCTCCGCCGATGACACCTACTGGATTATAGATATACTCAGCCTTGCCGGCAAAAGCCTTTTTTATCTCATTAAAGCTTGGATCCAGAGCATAGCAGTGGGAGCAGAAAAATGAGAAGAACTCTCTGATCTGAGGAGTAGTGGTGATATGCTCTGTTACAATCTTGTAATCAGACCCCTGCTTGTATTCCTTTGCAGAAACACTGTTTACTAAAAACACACCGACTGTTAGAGCCAGAAAAACTTTAAATGCATTCTTAAACATCAGTAAATCCTTAATTAAAAAGGCAGTCTTTCCCAGCAGGAAACTCTGCTGCGCAGTTCGTGAGGGTCACGCTTTACTCTTTTAACCCCTCGACTGATATAGGAAAAGAACATTCTTGTAAGAATATTATTCTTTACCACCATTTTACTTAAAATATAAAGTATTTTTACGGTTCTTCGGGAAATTTTAACATTCCTGTCTTCGGCCACATCCGCTTCACTTAGAAGTTTCAGCGTAGCAGTAGCCATTGCAATATTGAGGAGACAGAATAATCTTATTCCCGACTCTTTGGTAGGGATCATGAGAATAAAACTCAGAGCATCATCTAGGTGACCCTGACAGATTGAAATATATTCCCTGGTAACATCAGCCGCATTGGATCCATCCTTTGCAATCGGCAGAAAACAGGCATCACGATCCTTATCAACAAGACGATCCTTTAGGATATTTGTAAGCTGCAGACCTTCACCAAAGCTTACAGAGAGAGCCATCAGCTCTTTTCTGTCGATATCATGGTTGTGCTCATAGAACAGTGCCGCAAGAAGTTCACCGACCACACCAGCCACATAATAGCAGTAATGATCCACATCATTTAGGTCTTTAATCTCCGTTCCCTCAAGGGAGCGGGACATTCCCAAAGAAAGAATAGAAACACCTCTGGAAAGAATATTTTTAATCTTTACCGGATAGGTAAGAGTCCTTTTAACAACGGCAGGCATATCGGAAATCAGATCAAATTCCTTATCTACAGCCCCGTCACGAACCAGATCAACTGCCTGCTTGTGTAGTTTTAAAAGTTCCATTTCATCATTAAAGCCTTCCTTGCAGAAAAGAGAAAAAGACTTTAACCAGGAGATTTTTTTATCCACCGCTGCTTTGGGATCATCCTCTACGGTATCAGCAATTCTACATAAAAGATAAGCGTTTGATATATAATCTACCAGTGCTTCAGGAAGCATTGGAATAGTAAGAGCAAAGGTTCTTGAAACATTTTTCAGGTGTTCCTGCTGAGAAGAAAAATCAATTTCAGTTAACACTTTGAAAAAACCCCGTCACGCAAAATTTTCTATAATGATACAGTCAACAGAAAAATATAAAAATAAGATTTGGATAGAAGTATATCATGGATAACTGCTTACAAAGAGAACATCCTCCTGTAGGAAACCTTTTATTAAGAACCCTGGCAATGCCTGGAGATACAAATCCGGCCGGAGATATTTTCGGCGGCTGGATCATGTCGCAGATGGATATAGCTGGAGCCCTGCTTGCAAGAGAGGTAGCCAACGGCAGAGTTGTAACCGTTGCGGTTGAGGGTATGTCATTTTTAAAGCCTGTTGCTGTAGGAGATATAGTCTGCTGCTACGGTAAATGTACCCATGTAGGACACACCTCACTTAAGGTACATATGGAAATCTGGGTAAAGAAATTTATAGTCTCACCTACAGATGAACACGTGGATAGATATCTGGTTACCGAAGCTAACTTTATATATGTAAGCGTGGATAAGGATGGAAAGCCAAAACCTCTGCCTCCTACAGCAAAGATTGTGGCTGAACAGGGAATTGATGCGGCCAGAGTAGGCCTGAACAGCGACGGTACGCTGAAAAACTGACAGTAACTGACAGAGACAATCTGTCAGTTTCAATGTTTATAGAACGTCAGTGGTTAAAGTTTTGATCTCCTCAAATTCTCTATCAATAAAGAAATCAAAATTCTTCTTAACATTCTCTGTATAGCCAAGTCTGGACTGATGGAAGAAACCTACACAGAAAATAGCCAGATGTTCAGCTGCAGCTTCAACGGCAAGATTTGCTGGAAGCTGCCCTTTGGAAATACAGTTTCTTAAAATCTTGTGCATAAGTTCATGTCTTGATTTTATAAAATCAAGAATTCTTTCTCTTACCTCGTCATTGCCGGCAGATCCGCTCATAATTGAGATAATCATGGACATCAGAGAGGAACTGATGAATTTGTTTCCTTCCTCATCTACCATTGATCTGATGCAGGATTTAAGTTTGCCAAATGGATCTTTTTCATCTGGATCAGAGGCATCGTGAAGAAGATCAATAGAGAACTTCTCCTTATCCATAAAATCCATCAGATTAACCAGAAGCTCTTCCTTATTCTCAAAATGCCAGTAGATAGCACCCCTGGTAACCCCTGCATACTTAGCAATATCAGAAAGACTGGTTCTCTCATAACCTCTGCGTGTAAATAATCTCTGAGCACTTTCAAGGATTTTTCTTCTTGTAGCTTGGGAGTCTTCCTGTGTTCTGCGAGGCATAAAAATCACCTTTTATTATATAATTTGAACAAGAATCTGTTTTTTGTATGTAAATCTAGCTAGATTTTATGAAATCTGTGGTATTTGTCAATGAATTTAGGAGTTCAAAACATAAATACCCCTTATTAATGCAACAGTTAGATTACACAATCTATTAATGTATAAAACTGACATATGCAGATTAATTTCAAGAAAAAATCTCAAAATCCACATAATCTTTTGAAAAAACTAAAGCTTTTTAGCAAAATGACATACATTTGTCTTATTTGTGTTTAATAACAAAATGCGATTTAAGTTGCATAATTACAACCTGCTATATATTAAGCATTTTCACACTATACTTATAAATAACTCCTCATTACCCATAGGACCCTTGTGTATGTTATTGTTCAGAGCAAACAAATTCATATTACCTTGTGCGATTGCAGCCGCAATCGTTTCTTTAGCAGGATGTGGTAAATCAGAAAATCAGCAGCACGGAGCTCTACCAGTTGATGTTACACTGGTTAAAAAAGCCGATGTTGCAGTTATTTCCCGACTGACAGGAAGAGCCTCAGCAACCCGTAAGGCTGAAGTAAGACCTCAGGTTACAGGCATTCTTCAGAAACGTCTTTTTGTTGAAGGTTCTATCGTAAAACAGGGCGACCAGCTCTATCAGATCGATCCTTCTGTCTATGAGGCAAATGTAAAATCCGCTGAAGCAGCCCTTGCAAGTGCCAAGGCAACCCTGCACTCAACCCGTCTGAAGGCAGAAAGATACAGAAGCCTTCTTGAGAAAAAGGCTGTAAGCAAACAGGATTATGATGATGCTCAGGCAGCTTATCTGACCGCAAATGCCAATGTTAAGTCAGCAGAGGCAAATCTTGCTACCGCCAACATTAATCTTGCATACACCAAGGTTTACGCTCCTATTACAGGAACCATCAGCCGTTCAGACATTACCGAGGGAGCACTGGTTTCATCAGGACAGGTTACCCCTCTGACTACCATTCAGCAGCTTGACCCTATATATGTTGACTTAGGTCAGACCGCTGAGGAAAACATTCTTTTACGTAAGAATCTGACCGACGGCAAATTGTTGAACGATGGTAAGGCAAAGGTTGATATCTTCCTGTCTGACGGTACCAAGTATGCCCATTCAGGCACCATTGAGTTTGCAGAAATGAGCGTAGATGAGTCAACCGGCATGGTTAACCTCAGAGCTCTGGTTCCTAACCCAGAACATATTCTGCTGCCAGGCATCTTCCTGCGCGGTGAAATCAACCAGGGTGTTATGCCACAGGCTCTGACCGTTGCAGCAAACGGTGTTCAGCGTGAGGCTAACGGTATCACCTATGTATATGCTGTAAATGATCAGAATGTGGTTCAGAGAATCAACGTAAAGCTTGGAGCTCAGAGCGAAAACGCATACGTGGTAATTGACGGACTAAAAGAAGGTGACAAGGTTATTACCAGCAACACCCAGAAAATCCGCCCAGGTGTACCTGTAACTCCAATCATTCCAGGACAGGCACCTCAGGATGGACAGCAGGCTCAGCAGCCACAGCCACAGCAGAAATAAGATAGTAACGAGGAAAAACAGTAGATGGCTCGTTTTTTTATTAACCGCCCAATTTTCGCATGGGTGATTGCAATCTGTATTATGCTTGCAGGTATATTCGCAGTTAATACTCTGCCTGTTTCACAGTATCCTACAATTGCACCTCCATCCGTCTCCATCAGATCATCATATCCAGGTGCTGATGCCCAGACAGTGGAAAGATCAGTAACTCAGATTATCGAACAGAACATGACAGGTCTGGATGGCTACATGTATATGAGCTCATCCTCAGATTCATTCGGTAATTCCAGCATTACTATCACCTTTGAACCAGGTACCAATGCAGATATTGCTCAGGTTCAGGTACAGAATAAGATGCAGCAGACACAGTCTCAGCTGCCAACCACAGTTCAGCAGAACGGTGTTGATGTTTCAAAATCAACCGATGCCTTCCTGCTGATTGTGTCCATGTCAGCAACAGACAATGAGCATAACTCAACCGATATTTCAGACTACATGGAAACCAACCTTAAAGAGCCTTTGTCTCGTGTTGACGGTGTAGGTTCCCTGCAGGTTTTCGGTGCCCAGTATGCAATGCGTGTCTGGCTTGATCCAGAAAAGCTAAACAACTTTTCAATTTCAGCAGCTGAAGTTTCCGCTGCAATTCAGGCACAGAATGCTCAGGTTACCTACGGTTCTCTAGGTGGTACTCCTGCTGTTGCCGGTCAGATGTACACTTATACAATCACCGGTCAGAAGAGACTTGAAACTGTTGATCAGTTTGAGAATATTCTGCTGAAGGTAAATCCTGACGGCACCATGGTAAAACTAAAGGATGTCGCCAAGATTGAGCTAGGCTCAGAATCATACAATACCAGTGGAAAATACAACGGCAAACCATCATCTGGTCTGGCTATCATGCTGGCATCAGGTGCCAACGCACTTGAAACCGCCAAGAGAGTCAAGGAAGTTGTAAGCGAAAAGGCTCAGTACTTCCCGGACTGGGTTGAGCTGACCTATCCTTACGACACCACCGAGTTCATTGATGTGTCTATCAACGAGGTTTATCACACCCTGTTTGAAGCTATTCTGCTGGTGGTTCTGGTTATGTATCTGTTTATGCAGAACTTCCGTGCAACTCTGATACCATCTATCACAGTGCCGGTTGTACTTTTAGGTACATTTGCCATCATGCAGGCCTTTGGCTTCTCAATCAATACTCTGACCATGTTCGGTCTGGTACTGGCAATCGGTCTTTTGGTTGACGATGCTATTGTTGTGGTCGAGAACGTTGAGCGTATTCTTCATGAAGAACCAAATCTGACACCAAAACAGGCAACAGTTAAGTCCATGGATGAAATTACCGGTGCTCTAGTAGGTATTGCTCTGGTACTGTCAGCTGTGTTCGTGCCTATGGCCTTCTTCGGTGGTTCTACCGGTATTATTTACCGTCAGTTCTCAATTACCATCGTATCAGCCATGGTGCTGTCAGTATTCATTGCTATCGTGCTGACCCCTGCACTGTGTGCAACCATCCTTCTGCCTCCAGGATACAAGCCAGAAAAACGCAACCTGTTTACCTATATTGTCTACAGATTCGACAAGTTCTACGCTCCTGTACGTAAACTGATTGCAATGTGGAACAACTTCTTTGCCTATGTTTCCCAGAAATATCAGGATATGGTACTGGTAATTGTTCACAGAATCGGCAGATATCTGGTTTACTACACAATTATCTGTATTGCTCTGGTATTCGGCTTCACCAGAATTCCTACAGCCTTCCTTCCAAGTGAGGATCAGGGTGTGCTGCTGACCATGGTAAGCCTGCCTGCAGGTTCCACCAAGGAAAAGACCGAAGGTGTTCTGAATCAGGTAGCAGAGTACTTCCTGCACGCAGAAACAGAGAATGTTGAAAGTATTCTGACCGTAGCAGGCTTCTCCTTTGCAGGTCAGGGCCAGAATACCGGTATGGGATTTATCAAGCTTAAAAACTGGTCAGAACGTACTTCACGAGAACAGCATCCTGACATGATTTCAAACCGTGCTCAGATGCCTCTTTTAGGCGGTATTCGTGATGGCCTGGCTTTTGCTTTCAATATTCCTGCAATTCCAGAACTAGGTACTGCTGACGGTTTTGACTTCTATCTTGTTGATGGTGCTTCACAGGGTCATGAGAAACTGACCGAGGCCAGAAATCAGCTTCTTTATGCTGCATCACAGTCTAAACTTCTAACCCAGGTCCGTGCCAACGGTATGGATGATACCCCTCAGCTAAAGATCAAGATTGATTACGAAAAAGGTATGGCTCTAGGTCTGACTGCAGCACAGATCAACAATACCTTCTCTACTGCATGGGGTTCAGCATATGTTGATAACTTCATGGACAGAAACCGTGTTAAGAAGGTATACGTTCAGGGTATCGCAAAGGATCGTATGACCGAGAACGATCTTAAGAAATGGTATGTAAAGAGCAATAACGGCAGCATGGTTCCATTCAGCGCTTTTGTTACCATGGAGTGGACCTACGGTTCTCCACGTCTTGAAAGATTCAACGGTCAGTCTGCAATGGAAATTCAGGGTGCAGCCGTACCTGGAGTGTCATCAGGTCAGGCAATGAACGAAATGGAGCGTATAGCAAAAGAGGTTCTTCCTCCTGGCTTTGGCATCTCCTGGACAGGCGTTTCCTATCAGGAAAGACTGGCAGGTGCTCAGGGACCTATGCTTTACTTCGTTTCTCTGCTGGTTGTATTCCTGTCACTGGCTGCTCTATATGAAAGCTGGTCAATTCCTTTTGCTGTAATGCTGGTTGTACCTTTAGGTATTATCGGTGCTATCGCATCTGCAATCCTGACACAGTATATTCCGTTTGTTACATCACTTACCAACGACGTATACTTCCAGGTTGGTCTGTTGACCACTGTAGGTCTGGCCTCTAAGAACGCAATTCTGATTGTTGAGTTCGCAAAGGATCTGTACGACCGAGGTGAAAGACTTACCGAGGCTGTTGTACATGCTGCAAGACTGCGTTTCCGTCCTATCATCATGACCTCTATGGCCTTTATTTTAGGTGTGCTGCCTCTGGCTGTATCCTCAGGCGCAGGTGCTGCAGGACGTAACGAAATCGGTATCTGCGTTATCGGTGGTATGCTGACAGCAACTGTACTTGCTATCTTCTATGTTCCTGTATTCTTCGTGCTGATCATGAGATACTTCACCAAGTATGTTCCAGCCGATGTAAAACAGGAAAAGGCAAAAGTTCATCAGGAGAAAGTTGTTTCTCAGATAAAAGAAGCTAAAGAAGAAGATTAGTATTTAAGAAAGGGTTCTGTTGAAATGGTCACTGCAAATAGTGACCATTTTTTTTGCTCGAATTAAATATTTCTACTGATGAATCAGAATAGTTACAAGATCATGGTTGATATCATCCATCAGCGGAGCCATGGCAAATGGACCATGAGACAGACAGTCAACCAGAAGCTCCCTGTCATTGGTATTCTCTGAAGCTGTGAATTTTTCTGGCAGGAGATAGCCTAGTTTCTGAATATACAGTGCATTAGTCAGGTCGCACTCAGGAAGCAGCGCACGGGTTCTTCTGATAGCTTCAGTCAGCTCAAAGGCATTCTCCTTGTTAAGGCCACCGTGTCTGTTATCCATACACTCAATGATCTGATCCTTTTTAAAGGATAAGACAAAGTATTTCTGAGAATTGATTGGGAATGAGTTCATCTGAATCTGATTTACCAGATTAGAGGCAATCAGAGCCTCTCCCCACAGACTGTCAATCATCAGAATGTAGCTGTCTGAGGTAGTATCAAAGAGCTGATAGTGATCTCTGATAATAAGCGGAGCGGTAATCATTGAATTACTCTCTTCTCCAAGCAGGAAATCATCAACAATTTCACCTGCCTCAAATAAAGGTTCATTTGCATTAATCCTATATCCATGGTCAGAAAGATATTTTCTGAAATAGAAATAGGATACGGAATCATTCAGCCCATCAGGAGCAGTCAGCTTCTCGGGATCATTCTTCCCTCTTAACGCATTTTCAAACAGACATCTGTCTGAAACCTTACCTACAAGAGAATAGGTTGGAAGAATAACTGAATGAGCTTCAAAATACAGACCATCTCTTAAATTAGAATCAAGATCAAACTGTCTTGTATGAACAAAGGCAGAGAAAAGAGCATGAGCATAACGCAGAGAATTATTAACTCTGATATTGGTCAGACGGGTTACTCTATGAACTGAGGAGGAAAATAAAAGATAAAGTTTTCTTGAATTAACCTCAACACATTCAAAATCTCTGTCCTTTAGTAAACGGCTTTCAACCCATTTATCACGAAGTTCAGGAAGAACTGCAAGAATATAATGTCTGCCATCAGCACTTATATACAGCTGCCAGGTATCGGACTCATCCTCAAGCTCACCGATTACAATACCAGATGCAAGCTTATATTCAGAATCAAAAAAAGCATCACTCTCTTCATCTGAAATCATGAACTTGCTTTCATCTACAATAAAACTTGTCATATAAATATCTCTAACTCTTTAAGAACGTGAGCAAATAATAAAGAAATGATAAGGCATTTACTATGATTCAATTCTCACGCTTTTGAAAAAAAAATTACTGTTCAGCTACATGATACTTTTATTTGTATATTTATTTTTTCTTATTGATAATTATTCTTGTTTATTTTTCTAATTATTCAATATGTAGTAAAAAGGAGCATCAGCTCAAAATTTGCTTATGCTAATTTTCCTCTAAGTTTCAAAGAGTAAATTCAGAGCGCAAAAAAAATGTAATAAATTTTAATTTATCATCTTCTATAAATTAAAATAATTTTCATTTAGTTTTTCTATTTAAGAAACTTGTCCTTCGAATAAAACGTACACATTGAAAATTGGGGATCAAAAATGACATTCGTTGAATCAATCAAAACCTGCATAATGCAGAAATACATCTCAGTTCAGGGCAGAGCCAGCCGTTCTGAGTACTGGTGGTTTATACTTTTTAGCTATATTGTTAATTTTATTGCCAACTTTATTCCTCTAATCGGAATTTTAATCGCTCTTGCGCTTGTTATTCCAAGCATAACCGTAGCCGTAAGACGCTGTCATGATCTGAACAGAACCGGATGGCTTCTGCTTGCTCCAGCTTTAATGATTATTCTGGGCGGTATTGTTCTGGCCTTAGCTTTTTCAGGACAGAGCGAAATTATCATGTACCTGGCTGTATTTATGCTGGTTATTGGATGTTTTGGCGGTATAGCCTTATCCATCTACTTTATCTTCCCTGGTACTCAGGGTCCTAACAAATACGGTGAAGGTCCATACGTATTTACAGAAAACAAAGCTACAATTCAAGCTTAAAACTGTAAATAGTTTATTTGTACAGATCAGTAAAACAACTGATGCAAAAATCAGCTCCTCAGCAGCATAGCTTCTGAGGATTATTTTTACCTTATAAAATGCAGTCTCTAGAAACAGAAAATAGAAGCAATAGAAAAAAGTCATAAATACACATGATCAAAAGCGTCCGCAGCTGGAAGGATAGGTTCAAAGAAGGAAATCTTTCTTCCGATTCTATTGAAAGAGAGTCAGAACCAGAAAGATTCAATCTGGTTTAGAGGATGTACAAAGGAAGAGATTCATGACAAGAACTCTTCCTTTTTAAGTACCCCCACTTTAATCATATTTCACTGAAAAAAAACCAGAAATTATGAAACTCTTGAAAATACTGTAATTCACCTCACATTTTTCGATTTATCTGCCTAATGGTGATATAATTAGCCCTTCAAAATTTGCAATAGTAAACCATACTATTGTGATAAGACAAAGATTTTTATAGGTACGAGAGCGATCCTCTCTGCCTGAATATAACCTACAGGAAAAGCCTGTCTGGAGTTTTCAATATGATTACAATTCAGGAATTAAAACCAGTTTTTACAGCAGAACAGATTCAGAAAAGAGTAAAAGAGCTAGGTGAACAGATCACCCGCGATTATGAAGGAAAGGACTTCATCTGTGTTGGTGTTCTGAGCGGTGCAGTAATCTTCTTTTCAGATCTGCTGAAGAATATTGATTCCACCAGAGTTTCACTGGATTTTATGCGTGTATCTTCATACGGTAGCGCAACCGAGACCTCTGGAGTTGTAAAGATTATTGAAGACGTTAAATTCAATATGGCAGGAAAGAATGTTCTGATCATTGAGGATCTGATTGACTCAGGTCTGACCATGAAGAGAGTACAGGAAGTATTCATTGAGCGTGGAGCCAAGTCAGTAAAACTTTGTGCTCTGATCAACAAGAAAGAGCGCCGTGAGGTTGACGTTAACATTGATTACTACGGTTTTGAGCTGGATAGAGGCTTTATTTTAGGTTACGGTATGGATTTTGATGGCAGATACCGCAATCTTCCTGCAGTTTATGAAGCAGTAATCAAGGAAGAATAGTTTCTGATAATTATTCGCAAAAAACAGGCTCTTTTCTATGATTTTTCATCAGAAAAGAGCCTTTTTCATATAGAAAACTCTTTTTTTGAAATTTTATCTTTTTTTTCTTATTTAGCATGCCAGACACATTGAAGCGATACAGTCTGAAAAACACAGTTTTTCAGACTTTTTTTTACAAACCCAAAGAATTTTCATTAAAGATGATAAAGGTTAGCAAAAAGCCTTTTTTATTTCCCTTGTAAAAAATATAATTCCTGTGTTGGTTATTTTTAGATTTCGGAAGATTTATGAAAGAAGTAGCACTCTTTTATGGAACTTATACAGGCGTAACCGGAGAGGTTGCCCAGAAAATTGTTAATGAGCTTGGTGCCGATAAGGTTGATATATTCAATATCAGCAAAGATGGCGATAAGATGGAAAACTATAAGAAGCTCATTATCGGAACATCCACCTGGAGTATCGGTGAACTTCAGGAAGACTGGAATGATTTTATGCCTAAGCTGCAGAAGATGGACTTTACAGGCAAGACAGTAGCCCTCTTTGGTACAGGCGATCAGGTAGGCTACCCAGACACTTTCCTGGACGGTATGGGAATGCTTTATGAGACCTTTCAGTACAGAGGTGCAAATTTCATTGGCTACTGGCCTACTGTAGGCTACGATTTCACCAGTCCTCTTCCTCTTTTGGACCATGATCATTTTGTTGGTCTGGCTATCGATGAAGACAATCAGCCAGAACTTACAGACGAGCGTATAAAAGAATGGTGCAGTCAGATTAAACCTCTTTTAGGAATTTAAGCACCATAAGCCTATTCTTTGCACATTTTTGTGTAAATATTGGAAAGACAAATCCTCAGCTAAAGTAGTATCTGGGGATTTTTTATGTCACCTCCATTTTTTTACATAACATATTTATGTTCTGAGGAGGAACTAAGTTCCCAAACGAAGCCATTAACATTTCTGAACAACCTAGATGGCTCATGGAGGATAAACAGTTGGTTTTGACTTGGATCCATTCTCTCAGTCAACGGACTGACTAGAGGAAGGAGTCATATAGATTGTCTGGTATTTCATTCTGCACTGATACAGAAACTAGCAGTACTCATTTCTTTACATAATCAGAATTTTCTGCACCAAAACACAGCAAAATCATATAAACATTTTTTTTAATAGTCTTAGAAACTAAAATAAATAGCGTTAATTCAAACTTTTTGTAAATTGCAAAATAAAATAACTCTTTATTTTATCAGCTATAACACCTTATAATTGAGCGCTTTATTAGACTTAATAATAAGTTTTGTTTTTCAAATTTAGGTAAGACTATGACTTCTACAAAACGTGTAGGCTTTTCATCTAAGATTGGTGGACTGCTAGCCGCTGCCGGTTCTGCTATCGGTTTAGGTAACATCTGGCGTTTTCCTACCCAGTGTGGTGAAAACGGAGGTTCAGCCTTTTTACTGGTGTATTTCCTGATTATTATTTCATTCGGAATTCCACTTTTAATTGCAGAATTCTCAATTGGTCGTCATTCAAGAGCTAACGTAGGTAATGCCTATAGCGTTCTGGCTCCAAATTCTTTCTGGAAATTCGTTGGTTTTGGTTCTGTTGCCGTGGCTACCGTTATCCTCTGCTACTATAACGTAGTTGTGGGCTGGGTTTTATATTATGCATGGGACTCTGTAACCGGAACCTTTAATGATTTAGCCGCCATTCAGGCAACTGCTGAAGCAGGTAAAGACGTATTCACAGATCACTTCGTTGGATTCATTTCCAATCCATGGAAGCCAATCATGTGTCTGTTCATTGTTCTGGCTATTATCCACGGTATTATCGTCTGCGGTGTTCAGAAGGGTATCGAAAGATCATCAAAACTTCTGGTTCCAGCTCTGTTCGTTATCATGGTTATGCTGGTAATCTTTGCTGCAACCATGCCAGGTGCAGGTGATGCTTATTCATTCCTGTTCAAGCCAGACTTTGATGCAATCAAGAATCCAGATGTATGGTTGGCTGCATTGGGACAGTGCTTCTACTCATTCTCCTTAGGTATGGGTATTGTTACATACGCTTCATACTTCAGATCAGAGGTTAATCTTGGGCGTACAGCTCTGTCAGTAGCAGGTCTTGATACCCTGGTTGCTTTAATGGCAGGTCTGATTATCTTCCCTGCAGTATTCTCTGTTTCAGGAGTTGAGCCATCTGCTGGTGCCGGTCTGGTATTTATTTCATTACCAAACGTATTCCACAGTGCTCTGCACACAATGCCATTCTTCAACTGGATTATTCCATCAGCTTTCTATCTGATTCTGCTGGTGGCAGCAATCACTTCATGTATCTTCCTCCACGAGGTTGGTACTGCATTCATTGCTGAAAGAGCTAATATGTCCAGACGTACCGCTGCACTGGTAGTTACCATTGGTACATTTGTTGTCGGTATTGCAGCATCTCTGTCTTACGGACCATGGGATGTCAAGGTATTCTTCGGAATGAACTTCTTCGACTTCCTTGACTTCTTCACAGCTCAGATCGTTCTTCCTCTAACAGGTTTAGGCGCATCACTGTTCGTTGGCTACAGAATGCAGAGATCACAGCTTATTCAGGAACTTACCTCAAATGGTACCCATAAGTTCACTCTTGTTGGTCCATTCCTGATTCTGCTGAAATATATCATTCCATTACTGATTATCTTCATCATGGTAACTCAGTTATTCGGAATCAAGTTCGGCTAATCTTTACTTTGAACTCCGCAGTTGCTCTGCGGAGTTATCTTATTCCTTTCCTGTCTTTCCTTTTCATTCGATTTTATTTATCCACCTAAACAAAGAGATTTTCCCATTAGGTATTCAGCCTATGATATGGAACTCTGAGTAACTTACTGAAGTTATAGTTATTAAGGAAGGAGTAGTGGTTGAATAATCAGTCAAGACCTGATGAGAGCTTAAAAGCTGACAATCAGGTCTATTTACGAGTTACTCTATTTTCAAATACACAGAAGCGTACATGGCAGGAAGAACAAGTAAAGTCAGAATAGTAGCAAAGAGCAGACCAAAGGCCATTGCAGTAGCCATCGGCCCCCACAGAGCGTTGGTGGCCAGAGGGATCATGGCAAGGATTGCAGCCATGGCTGTCAGCATAATAGGTCTTAGACGACTGATAGAGGCACTGATCAGAGAATCATAGATACTCATTCCCTCTCTGATATGCTTTTCAATCTGATCGATAAGAATTACAGAGTTTCTGATGATAATTCCAAAAAGTGCAAGTAAACCTAATATCACCACAAAACCAACCGGTCTTCCTGTAATTCCAAGCCCTATGGTTACACCGATAATTCCTAGAGGAGCTGTCAGCAGTGTAATCACAACCTTCTTGATACTCTGAAGTTCAAACATCAGAATAACCAGAATAATAATCGCCATTACCGGTGCTGGTTTTAGGAATGAAGCAGTGTTCTTCTGGCTGTTCTCAAGTCCGCCATCCAGTTCAATACTGTAACCATGCGGAAGAGAATTTCTGAACTCCGTAAGATCACTGTAAATCTGAGCGGTTACATCATCACCACTAAGCCCGTCTTTGACTTCTGCACAGATTTTAACTGCAGGAAGACGGTCTCGACGCAGAATATTTGCCTCTTCTACCCCTCCTTCAAGGGTTGCTATTGATCCTAAGGTTAATTTCTTACCATCAGGGAGTTCAATAGGCATATCCGATAGAGTCTGGTAAATATCAGAATTCTCTGCTTTAAGTCTTAAGATAATAGGAATAGTTACATCCTTATCCTGCATTGAACTGATAACTTCACCTGAGGTTAAAAGCTTCACCTGAGAGGCTATAGAGCCAGAGGTTAAACCTAACTGTTTCAGTTTAAGGTTCTCAGCTCTGGTATCAAGGCCAATCATCTCCTCGCCTCCTTTTCTCCTGATATTCTTCAGGCTGTCATAGGTGTACATAATCTCCTCTACCTTTGAGGTGATATCTCTTACCTTGTTAAGGTCAGGCCCCTGAATTCTGAAAGTAACCGCATATTCAGTAGGAGAGCCGGTCACAATCAGCATGGTATGCCCGATAACCTCAGGGAATTTCTCTTCTATAAGAGACTTAACCTCCCGTTCAAGTTTTGTTCGCTCCTCAATTCCCTTTGCTACCATAATAAACTCAGCCATATTAGGTTTAGCATTGGCAGGAGAGAAAGTAAGCACAAAACGTGGATTCCCCTGACCTATGGTGTAGGAATAGTATTCAAGATTTTTACTTTCCTGAATTGCCTTAGCAAAACGTCCGGCAACCTCCTCACTGTTTTTGTAGGAGGCTCCTGCCGGCAGTTCCATTCTCAGAACCAGTTCAGGATGAGAGGAGGCAGGAAAGAATTCTGTACGCAATAACGTGAAGCCATAGGCACAGACTGCAAAAAGCACAAAGACAGAAAGGAGAACAACTTTTCTCTTCTCGATACAGAAAATCAGAAGCTTTTTATATTCTGCTCTGAATCGAAGTATAAAGGCGGCAACAGGGCTTTCCTTTTTCTCTGAGATTCTTCCAATCAGATGATAGGCAAAAAGTGGAGTTGCAAGACCAGCTACAAGCCATGACACTATAAGAGCAATAGTTATCACATAAAACAGAGAGCAGCAGAACTCTGAGGCAGAACCTTCAGCAAGTGCTACCGGTATAAAACCGGCACAGGTGATAAGAGTTCCTGTAAGCATCGGTACCGCGGTTTCACTGAAGGCAGCCACTGCGGCATCAACCTTGCCAAGACCTTCTCCCAGTTTCACGATAATCATTTCAATAACAATCATCGCATCATCCACCAGAAGCCCCAGACCTATAATCAGACCTCCTAAAGACACACTCTGAAGATCAATACCCAGGAAATACATGATGCTGAAGGTAATGGCAAGAACCAGAGGAATGCATAGAGCAACCACCAGTCCTGCGTGTGTTCCTAAACTGAAGATACTTACACCGAAAATGATTATGAGAGCTTCAACCAGACAGCGAACAAAGCTAAAAATCGCATTATCAACATTTCTGGCCTGATTAGCCACCTGATGAAGATCCATACCTGCGGGAAGAGAGTTACTGCACTCGTTTATGACTTTACCCAGTTCATCGCCAAATTTAATGATATTCTCTCCTGAAACCATGGAAACGGCGATACCAATGGCAGGCTCACCATTATAGAAAAAAGCGGTTTCACCGGTCTCAAGATAGGTATTTCTAATCTTCAGAAGATCAGCCAGCCTGATAACTTTTCCGTTCTTGTTGAGTGGCAACAGGGAGAGTTCGTCCTCCGATTTGAAGTTATTGTTAAGCCTCAGAGGAATCATGTCCTGTGAACCGGATATAATTCCAGAATCAGTTACAGTATTCTCACTTTGGATAAGTTTTCTGATCTCAGAGACACTGATGTCGGACTTAAGCATCACATAAGGATTGGCATCAGCATAAATACACTGGGTTCTTGTACCCAAAAGCATGACTTTCTTGGTCTGTTTAAGATTAAGAATGGAAGCTTTAATCTTTTCAGCCTCATCCTTAAGATCACGCATGGTATAACCTTCATCTGCGGTCAGAGCGTAAATCATTCCGTAAACATCATCAAAATGATCATTTACCTGAGGAGTTTTCACACCGGCAGGAAGATTTGGAGTTTCCGAAATCACAAGATTTCTGGCATCAGTCCACAGACGGCGAATATCATGCTTATTTACAGAATCCTTAAGATTTACGTAAATAATACTTGAATTTGGCATGGAATAGCTTTCCAGATTATCCAAATTCTCCAGATCCTGCAGCCTTTTCTCGAGTACATCAGTAACCTGCTCCTCCACCTGTCTGGCATCAGCTCCAGGCCACTGTGTATAAATAACCATCTGCCTTATGGTGTAGTCAGGATCTTCCATACGGCCAAGAGATAAATAGGAGAAAATTCCCGATATGACTAACAGGAAAGAAAAGAAATAGACAAGAGCCTTATGTGAAAGGCTCCATTTTGCAAGATTAAAACGCATTACATGATCTCCACAAGCTGACCTTCATGCAGTCTTGAGGCTCCTGCAATCACTATAACCTCACCATTGGAAAGCCCGGATTTAATCTCAACCTGATTTTCCTTAAGACGACCTAAGGTTACCTTTCTGAAAACAGCCTTACTGTTCTCTATTGAGTAAACTCCACTCTCACCGTTTATTGCTGTTACTGCACAGCGAGGTATGAAGCTGCTTTGCTCTGAAGGAGCAGCTGACAGGGCAACTCTTACAGTCATTCCCAGCTTAAGAGCTCCTCTATCGGCAAAAGAGGCCTTAACCCTGAAAGTATGGGTTTTCTCATCTGCAATAGGGGAAATCTCAAAGATACTGCCGTCGATTTCTTCCTTACTGTAATTTGAGGAAATCTTTACAGCATCTCCCGTTTTGAGCATTGAAACTGTCTGTTCTGGAACATTGAACTGAGCCTGAAGATTTGAATCTACAGCCATAGTAACCACAGTAGTACCTGTATTTACCACCTGACCGGGATCAGCATGCGTCTGTATGATTATGCCGTCCTTATCGGCCTTAAGCTCAGCATAATTCAGCTGATTTCTGCACTCCTCATAATTGGCATTAGCCTGCTCCAGAGAAGATAAGGAAGATTTATATTCATGTTGAGTCTGGTCATAGGCAAGCTTACTTACGGCGCCTGCACTTAAAAGTTTTCTGTAACGAGCAAGATTCTTCTGTGCAAGCTCAAGTGCTGATTTTGCGTGCTTAACCTGTGCAGATGCATTTCTGATACTCTGCTCCAGATCTTTTTTATCCAGAGTCAACAGAACCTGTCCTTTACTTACACGATCACCCACTTCCACGTGTCTTTCAAGAATTTTGCCTGCCACCTGAAAAGATAATGGAGTTTCAAACTGACTATGAATTTCACCAGCAAAAATCAGCGAAGATGACATCATATCCGAGGATACAGTCATTGTCTTTACTCTTAAAGGCATAACCTTTGTCGGAGTCTGTTCTCTGCTGATACCTATATTGAAGATCGCAATAACCGTAAAGAGCACGGTTGCGGCAAATCCGCACAGGTACTGCTTACGTGAAAATTTCATTATTTAACCCTTAAATCCACTTTAAATCACAAAAAATTCTGTCATAAAATCAGATAGATAATTTAAAGATAATAAATTATTGAACACCTGTTTTTTAGAAGTATATAAACTATATATAAGGCGTCAATTCACGTAGGATATGATCTGTCTGATAATAAACACTTATTAAACATGTGTTCATTATCTTTTTTTTACTCTGCCCGCTCAGAGACAATAAGGATCAGATAATGAAAGAAGATTTACGATTTAAAAAAACAGAACTTGCCATAAGAGAAAGCGTCTTCCACCTCTTAAAAAACAAGAAATCAAGCGAAATAACCGTTGCGGAAATCTCAAGACACGCTCTTTTGGGAAGAGGTACCTTCTACCAGCATTACCGTAGCATTGATGATCTTGTCAGAACCATTGAAGATGAAGCTATTTCTCACATGGAGAAAATCTACGATCAGAACGCTCAGGACAAAAAGATTGAGAATGTGGGATGTCTGGTTGTATATCTGATTGAATATTTTGAAAAAAACAGAGATAACATCCTACTGTTAATCAGAAATTCCAATGGAGAATTCACAGCAAGAGCAGTAAATATCTTTCTTAAAAAATACATCAGCTGTGATTACAAGGATACGCAGGAGAAGGTTCTGAGACAGGACATTATTGAAGGAACCTTTGCTATCTGCGGCTTTGTCGGTGTTATTAACCGCTGGATGTCAGGTGAGATTGCCTTTGAGAAAAAAGAGCTTATTGAGCTTTTAAACAACGTTCTATTCAAGATTTACAAATAAAAAACTCCGGCTTATTTAGCCGGAGCATTACGTTATTTAAATTGAGTTTTGGAAATTATTTAGCTGAACGAGCAGCTGCGTCCTGGATTGATAGTTTAGCAGCAGCAGCCTTTAAGCCTTCCATGTCTAACTTAGACATCTCAACGAACTCTTCAGCAGTATATGGTAACTTCTCTACGAAATACTTCTCGTACTCAGCATAGTCAGCTGGTGAAGATACATATAGATATGGGAAGTTAACATCTTCAAACTTGCCTTCGAAATCCTTGTAGTTGCCCTTGATTGCATTGTAGGTCATCATGAAGGCAAATAGAGGATCGCAGTAGTGACCGCCTGACTGACCAGCCATTGAGCCGTTCTTTAATCTCTCACCTAAATCAGGTAGGAAGTCGGTTGAAACGATCTGGATCTTGCCGGTCTTGCCTGCACGCTCAACAGCAGCAATAGCACCCTGTAATGGGTCACCGCCACCACCAGCTGGGATTAAAGCGTCTAGCTTAGGATTTGCAGCCATTAAAGCTTCAGCAGCCTTTGAACCACCTTCTGAAGTGGTACCTGCGTACTGTGGATCTGATAGAACAGCCTGATCATTTGGATGATCCTTGTTCCACTTTTCAACGCCAGCCTTGTAACCAGTCCAGCGGCCTAACCAGGTAGCGTCACCCTGCTCCCAGCCAATCAGACCGATGTTACGGCAGCCTTTGTCTAACAGGATGCCTACTAACTTCTCACCATTCTCTGGCTCGTTCTCGTGAACTGCACCGATGTAGTAAGGTGATTTCTCTGCCATCTTGTAGATAGCTGGGCTTGCATCCTTAGAAATAATACGGAAGAACTGAGTTAAATATACTTGGTTATCATTTGCAGTCTTAATTGCAGAAGTCATTTCAGTATCTGAAGAGTTACAGATAATGATACCCTGACAGCCTGCTGCGGCTAACTGCTCTACTGAAGAAGTAACCTTCTCTGATACGTGAGCCTGATCGATGTACTGAACCTGAACACCTAAAGCGCTGGCAGCTGCATCAAGAACTTTCTTACAGCATGAACCTAGAACGTCTGTTGATGACCAGATTGAAACACCAATCTTGATGTCTTTGTTTTCAATTGCACTTGCAGTGGTGCTGAAAGATGCAATTGTAGTAGCAACAGCTGCGCAAGCAATTGCTTTTGCAAATTTTTTCATAGTAAATTTCATATATTTATCCTTCAATGTTTGATTGGCAACTTGATATGGTTGCACGTAATGAAGAGAAAACTCTCGTTCGTTACATGTGTAAATAATACAAATTTTTTAGTCGTAAACGTGTGCGGAGATCACAAATTCAGAAAACTATTTTTCACCGCAGGTCAACTTTTTATATCTTTTACTTATATTTCAACAAGTTAATATTTTCTTTAAAAATTTACATTTGTGTATTTTTTTAACAGTATCAAAAACTCATCGAAAAGCTTTGTAAATTTTTTTAGTAATAGCAATGAGATGCGCATTTACTGTGATTAAATATGGCTACTTCTTCACAAATATAGAGAAGACAAAGGTTCATAACCATCTGTTACATAAAATCTTTTTGAAAGTTTTTGTGATTTAATTCATAAAAACGACCAAATTTAATTAAAATTTGTGCGTATTCATATATTATCGTAACCGTTTACGTGATTTTAAATTAAATTTCGTATACATTTAAATCAACAGAAATGCACAAATGTGCATAAGTACAACAAATGGCATCTGCCAAAGACTCAAAACAAACCCATGTCAGGTTTTACCTCACATGCAAAAAAGGAATCAACATCATGACTGGAATAAAAAATCTCTCCGGTGCAACTAAAGGTTACATAGTTTTAGTAGCACTGGTATTTCTATCCTGGGCTATATTCAAAGTTTTAACTCCAGACAACTTCGGTGCCCCAGACAATCTGCTTAACTACTTTCAGGCAAGTTTGATTGCCACAGTTGGTGCCATCGGATTCTATTTCGTGATGGATATGGGTCTGTTCGACTTTTCTATCGGTGCTAACATCATCCTGTCAGCAGTTGTAGGCTGTCAGTTAGCCAACCACTTTGGCATGGGTTATACCGGTCTTATCGGAGGTGCAATTGCAACCGGTGCTTTAGTCGGACTGGTTAACGGTGTTCTATACGTAAAGCTGCGTATTCCATCAATGATTGTTACTGCAGGCTTAGCACTTATTTATGAGTCAATTGCCAACTATATGGCAGGTGGCGTAGTTCAGACTCTGCCTTCATCACTGCGAGCTTTCGGTTCAATGCCAGGCAACATCATCCTTGCAGTAATCACCTTCATCATTGCATACGGTATTCTTAACTACACCAAGTTCGGTACTTACACCTACGCAATCGGTTCTGACGAGTTCGTAGCCAAGAACATGGGTATCAATGTTGACAAGTTCAAGGTATACGCATTCATTCTTTCAGGCGCATTCTTCGGTGCCATGGCTGTTCTAACCATCAGCTACGGTTCATCAATGGTTGCAGCAACCGGTATGTCATCAATGGCACGTAACTTCGTTCCTACCATGGGATGCTTCTTCGGTCTTGCATTCATGAAATACGGTATTCCACTTCAGGCTATTATCTTAGGTGAGTTCATCGTAAACATCATCTTCTTCGGCTTCATTTCACTTGGTGCTCCAACAGCTATTCAGGACGTTATCACAGGTCTTGCTCTGCTGGTAATCATCACATTAACCACCAAGGTATCTAAGGGCGAAATCGTTAAGTAATAAGGATAAGAAAAATGAGCGAAGTAAGATTACAGGTTAGAAACATTACCAAACATTTCGGTATCAACAGAGCATTAAATAACGTTTCTTTTGATATCAACAAAGGTGAAGTACACGCACTTATCGGTGAAAACGGCTCTGGCAAGTCAACCATGACCAACATGTTAACCGGTATTTATCCAATGGAAAGCGGAACCTTTACCTTAGACGGAGAGGATATCCATCCAAAGAATCAGGTTGATGCCAACAACAGAGGCGTATCCATCATTGTTCAGGAACTGGGTACTCTATCAGGTCTGACCGTTGCAGAGAACATCTTTTTAGGTCATGAGGAAAGATTCATCACCTACGGATTCAGAAATACCGCTGCTATGAATGCAGAGGCACAGCGCCTGTTAAACGAATACGGATTCAATTTCATCAAGTCATCCGATCTTGTAGACAACTACAATTTCGAGGAAAGAAAGCTGATCGAAATCGTAAAAGCAACCTACTTCAATCCAAAGATTGTAGTTATCGATGAGACCACCACTGCACTTTCACAGGAAGGCCGTGAAGAGCTGTACAAGCACATGAACCGCATCCGTGAGCAGGGAAATACAGTTATCTTCATCTCCCACGACCTGTCAGAAATTCTGGACAAGTCAGACACCATTACCATCCTTCGTGACGGTGAGTACATCGACACCGTAAAGAGCAAGGATGTAAATGAGGATGATCTGAAGAAACTGATGGTTGGCCGTGAGGTTACCGGTGACTACTACCGTTCAGACTACGGTGAGAAGGTAAGCGATGAGGTTGTGCTTTCAGTTAAGAACGTTACTGTTCCAGGTCTGATTTCCAACGTAAGCTTCGATCTTCACAAGGGTGAGATTTTAGGCTTCGGTGGTCTGTCAGAGTCCGGTATGCACGAAATCGGCAAGGCAATCTTCGGTGCAAGCTTTGACAGAGAAGGTTCTGTTGTACTTGCAGACGGCACACAGATTAACGATATTCCAACAGCAATCACCCACTCTATCGCCTACACCTCAAAGGATAGAGACAATGAGTCAGTTGTTTTGAATCAGAGTATCCGTGACAACATTGCTCTACCTTCACTGAGTGAATTATCAAACAATGCCGGTATTCTAAACTGGGGCAAGATTAAGAAATTTGCAATCGACTATGCAAAGGAAATGTCTGTAAAGATGGTAAATACCGATCAGTTTGTATCTGAACTGTCTGGCGGTAACAAGCAGAAGGTTGTTCTGGCTCGCTGGATTGGTAAGGGTTCAGACATCGTCGTACTTGATTCCCCTACCCGTGGTATCGATATCAAGGTAAAGCAGGATATTTACCAGCTGATGAACCGCATGAGAAAAGAAGGTAAGTCAATCATCATGATCTCTGAGGAGCTGATGGAACTTATCGGTATGTGCGACCGTATCATCATTATGAAGGACGGCGCTCTGAAAGGTGAGCTGCCACGTTCTCGCGAACTGAATGAAAACAGCCTGATCTCCATGATGGTTTAACGGAGCAATAACAAAAAATGACAGACATTGCAAACAATACAACATTAGATATTGGTTTAAGGAGCCAGACCATGTCAGACACACTAGGAAATAAAGACCAGAATAACAACAAGAAAGAACTGGAACAGAAAAAACTTCGCAGAATGAGAATGATTCGTTCTCTACTGCCAATTGTTGGACTTTTTTTAGTATTCTTCCTGTTCAACTTCCTGACCGACGGCAAGATGATGGCAAAACTGCCACTGGCTATGTCTCAGGTATACGTAATCATGATTGCATCAATGGGCGTGTTCTTCATCATGACCATGGGCGGTCTGGACTTCTCACAGGGTTCGATTCTGGGCTTATCCGCAATCGTGGTCTGCTCACTGTCTGAGTACAGCATTCCTCTGGCAATCATCGGTGGTATTCTGACCGGTGCAGCAATCGGTGCAATCAACGGATATTTCTACGTAAACCGTAAGATCAAATCCTTCATTGTAACAATCTGTACCATGTTCCTGTTCAGAGGCTTAATCAAGTATCTGACCACTGAGGCTCCTGTTGCAGGTTCATTCGAACTGATTGAGCTGGACAGCACCGCACTTAAGGTTGGCTGTACTGCTGCAGTAGTTGCTGTTGGCTTCGTATTCTTCTGCTTCACCAAGTTCGGTACCTACCTAAAGGCTATCGGTGCTGGTGAGAAGGCTGCCAAGTTCTCAGGTATCCGTACCGACAGAATCAAGTTCCTGGTTTACGTATTATCAGGTGCTATTACCGGTTTCGCAGCATTCATTCTTTCAATCAAGAATGGTTCTGTTACCTCTTCAGGCGGTAACCAGTTAGAGACCCAGATCCTTATCGCTCTAGTTTTAGGCGGTATGCCAATCTCTGGCGGTGCTATGGCAAGATTCGGTAACTTCATCGTAGGTTCTCTGCTGTTCGTAGTTCTGAACTCAGGCCTGAACATGATCGGTTTCAGCATCCCAATGATGCAGTTAATCGAGGGTATCGTATTCTTAATCTTCGTAGCAATCTTTGCCGACAGAAAAGCAATTCACGTTATCAAGTAGCAGTTCCCCCGCATTTTATGCGGGGTGTTTTTTGGACAATAAGAATAATTTTTTTCAATCAAATTCATTTAAGGATAAACATAAATTATGGCTAAGTTATATTTCGTTGTAGGCTCACAGGATCTATACGGTGATGAGTGCTTAAAGCAGGTTGCAGCAGATGCTGCCAGAATGACCGAGTTCTTTAACAAGAAACTTCAGGGCGTTAAGGTAGAGCTTCTGCCAACCGTTGTTAACTCAGAAACCTGTATTGAAGACATGAGAAAGGTAAGCACTGATGATGACTGTATCGGTGTTATGACCTGGATGCATACTTTCTCTCCTGCAAAAATGTGGATTAAGGGTTTACAGGAGCTGCGCAAGCCTCTGATTCACCTGCACACTCAGGCAAATGAGAAGCTACCATACGACGAAATTGATATGGACTTCATGAACCTGAACCAGGCTGCCCACGGTGACCGTGAATACGGCTTTATTCTAGCCCGTCTGCGTATACCTCACCAGGTTGTTGCAGGCTACTATGAGCACCAGGACGTAATCGACAGAATTTCAAGATTCGTTGATGTTGCAAGAGCAATCAACTTCTCAAGACACCTGAAGGTTGCATCATTCGGTAACAACATGCGTGAAGTTGCAGTTACCGATGGTGATCGTGTTGAGTCTCAGATCCGTTACGGCTGGGAGTGCAACTACTTTGCTCTGGGTGATCTGGTTAAGGAAATCAATGCTGTTTCAGAAGCTGAAGTTGATACCAAGATGAATGAGTACACCTCAAAGTACACCATGAAGACCACCAACATTGCAGCAGTTCGTGAACAGGCCCGCTATGAGGTTGGTTTAGAGAAGTTCCTGTCAGCAAGAAAGCTAGGTGCATTTGCTGATACCTTCCAGGATCTGCATGGTCTAAAGCAGCTTCCAGGTATTGCAGCTCAGAATCTGATGGGCAAGGGTATCGGCTTTGGTCCTGAGGGTGACTACAAGATTTCAGCTCTGTCAGCTGTTCTGATGAACATGGCAGAAGGACGTAAAGGTGCAACTGGCTTTATCGAGGATTACACCTACGATTTAACCGAGGGCAAGGAACTTGAGCTTGCGTCTCACATGCTTGAGGTTCCTGTAACCTTCGCTGCAACCAAGCCTGAGATTGATGTTCTACCTTTAGGCATCGGCGGCAAGGAAGATCCTGCACGTCTGATCTTCGACGGTGTTGAAGGTGACGGCATTCAGGTAACCTTAGTTGATATGGGCACCCACTTTAGAATCATCTGTGCTGATATCGAGCTTGTAAAGCAGCCTAAGCCAATGCCAAAACTTCCAGTTGCAAGAATCATGTACCGTCACAAGCCAAACTTCCGTATCGGTACTGCAGGCTGGTGCTACGCCGGTGGTGCTCACCACAGCGTTGTATCAACCGCTCTGACCCGTGAGGATATCGCTCTGTTCGCCAAGTTAACAGGCACTGAGCTTATCTGCATCGGTGAGGACACCACTGAGGCTGATCTTGAGAAGATGGCTACTCAGTACTACAAATAGTTTCTAGTTTTAAGTCTTTATTGTTTTGCCTGCAGTCCATGGCTCACGTCTGCAGGCTTTTTTTTTCAAAAAACCTCCCCCAAAGTGACACACTTCAAAAATATTTTTTAGAAATTAATTCAAGTGTGAGAAAGCTATCAGATGTTATACATAAATACTTATGTTTCTTGACTAACTTCCCTCTAAATTTTAATTTTGACAACGGATGTATGTTTTATTAAACGTGCACAGGCGTCGTTTTCTGAACATATCTGAAACTTTTTAAGGTTTTTATTACGTTTTTTACAGATATAAAGGAGCTCATATGAAGTTTCGTTTTGTTGCAACCTGCATTGCAGCCTGCATGTTTTCTCTAAGTGCTGCAAATGCTGCTTCAGTAACTCTTAAACTGGGACATATCGCAGAGCCTTCAAACCCATACGGCATGGGAGCAGAGCATTTTGCAGAACTGGTTAAGAACTATTCAAACGGAGACATAGAGGTTCAGGTATTCCCTTCATCACAGCTAGGTAACCAGCGTGATCTTGTTGAAGGTCTAACCTTAGGTACTGTTGAGATGACCCTGACAGGTACCGCTGTATTAGGAAACTTTGCTCCAGAAGTTTCAGTATTCGATCTTCCTTTCCTGTTCAGAGATACCGACCACGCCTATAAGGCACTGGACACCATCGGTATGGATCTGTGCAAGAAATATGTTGAGCCAAAAGGCATGATTACACTGGCCATCTGGGAAAACGGTATCCGTCATATGACCAACAACAAGCGTCCAATCAAGACACCTAAAGACATGGAAGGTCTGAAGGTTCGTGTTATGGAACAGCCTGTTTACATTGAACTTATGAAGTCACTTAAGGCAAGCCCAACCCCAATGGCAATGAGTGAGCTATATACAGCACTTCAGAAGGGCGTTATCGACGGCCAGGAGAACCCATTAAGTCAGATTGCCACCAAGCATTTCTACGAGGTTCAGAAGTATGTTTCTCTAACAGCTCACACCTATGCACCAGAAGTTGTTCTGATCAGCAAGTTTGCCTGGGACGGCTTGAATGATTCCCAGAAGGAAATCATTTCCAAGGCAGCACTTGAGACCAAAGACTGGCAGCGTCAGCTATGCCGTGATCTTGAGGACAAGTTCGCCAAGACCATCGTAGAGGGCGGTGCTCAGATCAACGATGATGTTGATAAGCAGGCCTTCATCGATGCAACCAAGAGCGTCTGGGAACTCTATACTAAGAAATTCGGTAACGAAACCGTTGACGCAATTGTAAACGTAAAATAAAACCTACTTCCTCGCCTCAGGGCGAGGATTTTTTTAACAGAATTCAAGGATGATTTTATGCTAGCTTTATTTCAGGCATTAGAAAAATTCCTAAAGCTTCTGGTTACATTCGCCAACGGACTGATGCTGCTCCTGGTTTTCGCTCAGGTAATCACCAGATACATCTTCAGCTGGACTCCTGCCTGGGGTGAAGAGCTGGCTCGCTATCTTTTCGTTTGGGTCGTTTTCCTTTCAATGCCTCTTGTAGCCAGCTACGGCGGACACATGTGTATTGAAACCTTAACCAGTCGAGTTAGGGGCGCAACTCTTAAGTTCCTTAATATTGTCGCCGACGTATTCTCAATTGTATTCCTGGGGATAATGGTCTACTACGGCTGTATCATGGTATCAAGGACCAGCTTCCAGACCTCACCTGCTATGCAGCTCCCTATGTCATATGTATATGTGGTAATACCATTTGGCTGTGCAGTTATGCTTATCTATGTCATCGCAAATCTTATCAAGACACTGAAAACACCAGCATCAGAGATTAAGCCAAAGGGCAGTGAATAGTATAAGGAGCTTAGGAAAATATGGTTCTTTTAATCGTTTTAGTATCCTTTGCAGTAATCCTGGCTACCGGTGCCTCAATTGGTGTTGGTTTGGGTCTGGCTTCTGCAGCGGGTTTATTCTTCGGCGAACATATGCCTCCGCTTCTGGTTATCGTACAGCGTATGTTCACTTCAGTGGACTCCTTCTCCTTCATGGCAGTGCCTTTCTTCATGCTGGCTGGAGCCTTCATGTCTGACGGTGGCGTTACCAAGCGAATCGTTGATTTCTCAATGTCACTGGTAGGTTCTCTGTCAGGAGGTCTGGCACTGGTGGTATCAGTTGCAGGTATGTTCTTTGCTGCCCTGTCAGGTTCATCTGCAGCAACTACCGCAGCTATCGGTGCCTCTATGATCGATGAGATGGAAAAACGCGGATATCCTAGAGCCTTCGCAGCGGCTGTTGTGGCGGCAGGCGGTACGGTGGGTATTATTATTCCACCATCCATCACCATGGTGGTTTACGGCTCTATCGCTAACGTATCTGTTGCAGATCTGTTTATGGCAGGTTTCGCTCCTGGTATTCTGATGGGTATTACCATGTGTATCGTTTCCTGGTTCATTTCCAAGAAAAACGGATACAGCGGAGAAGGCAGCTTCTCAATTATCAAGGTAGCAAAATCATTCAAGGAGTGTTTCTGGGCACTGATGATGCCGGTTATTATTCTAGGCGGTATCTATCTGGGTCTGTTCACCCCAACTGAGGCTGCTGCAGTTGCAGCTGTCTACGGTGCAGTTGTAGGTCTGTTCATTTACAAGGAGTTAAAGTGGAGTGATCTGCCAAAAACTCTTCTAAGTGCTGCTTACAATACCACCATGATCATGTTCGTGGTTGGTGCCGCTAACCTGTTCGGCTGGATCCTGACCAACGCACATGTACCTCACATGCTGGCAGAGTTCTTTGCAAGCGTAACCGACAACAAGTTCGTATTCCTGATGATGATTAACGTTCTGTTACTGATCATCGGTACTCTGGTTAACGCTTCTGCAGCTGTTGTTATTCTTACCCCTATTCTACTGCCAGTTGCTGTCGGCATGGGAATCGATCCTATGTTCTTCGGTGTGCTGATGGTTGTTAACCTGGCTATCGGCTGTGTAACCCCACCTGTAGGTCTGGATCTGTTCGTGGTATCTTCAATTACCGGTATTTCCGTAGACAAAGTAACCGCAAAGATTCTGCCTTATCTGGCAATGTTCATTGTCGATTTACTCGTTCTGACATATTTCCCTTCAATCATCACATTCGTTCCAGATATGATGCATTAAAAGGGAAAATCTCCTCATTCCTGCACAGCTTTGTGCAGGATTTTTTTTCGCATAATCTTAATTCTCTAAAGAAAGGTATCTGCAGCTATGTGGGTGACAGCCGGCGATAGCTCGAATTGACTAGCAGGCAGTTTCTGCTTTTCTGCTTTCATTTGCTTCATCATTATCAGAGAAAAGGCAGGTAAGTTTTCTGCCTTGCTCCATAGTAAGCTCAATCAGCTTATCTTTATACGCTTCAAAGCTGATTTTACAGTCGGCACAGTCATCGAAAATCTGCTGTTCCTGAGCATTCATCGGACGGTTCAGATATACATCCAAAAAATCTCTATAACCTTCAAGAGCTTTCATTCTTTTAGCTTTATCCATTTTTTTAACCTTTTCTCCGTAATTTTACAGTCTGATCTGTTTGTGATGGATTAGACAGATAATAATGATGAAAACATAGCAAAACATTAGAATATTAAACCTGCAGTGTTCTATTGAGTTTTTGACAAAAAAATCATCTATACTCCTCTATGTTCAGTTAAAGATTCTAGATCCAGCATTATCATGAAAAAAACACTTACAGCTTTAAGTCTTATGTTTCTTATTCCATCAGCTTTTGCAAACAGCAGTGAGCCTCCAGCCAATTTTATGGAAGCAAAAAAGCAGATGGTAAAAATCTTCAACAAACTAAACAAGCCAACTACACTCTACTGCGGCTGCAGCATTGTTTTCACGAAGCGTGGCTATAAGCCCGATCTTAAAAGCTGTGGCTACGAGATTGACGAGGATTACGAAAGAGGAAACAGAATCGAGGCAGAACATATTGTTCCAGTATGGGAATTTGCCCACAGCATGAGATGCTGGACTTCAGCGCCAAAAGGAGAAGGAAGAGACAACTGCGAAAATTCGGATGAACGCTTCAACCGGATTGAAGCAGATCTGCACAATCTATATCCTGCAGTAGGTGAGGTTAATAAAAGACGAAGCAGTTATGCCTTTGTAGATAAACTCACCAACAGGGATAATCCACAGGGCTTTGGTAAGTGCCTGATGTATTTCAATAAAAGTAATTATCTTGCTGAGCCTACAGAGAGAGCAAGAGGAATTATTGCCAGAGCATATCTTTACATGTATTCCCGCTACGGTCTTCATCTTGACAGTGAGCATCTTCGTCTTTACAGAGAGTGGAATCAGAAATACAAACCAACAGACAACGAGTGCAAACGTAATTACATGATTCAGAAGATTCAGGGAAATGACAATCCGTTTGTCACTGAAAAATGCAGACTGAGGATCAAACATCCTCATTCAGGAGAAAAGAAAGAGAGTTTCTGAGAAAAAATGCTCCTCGATATTTGATTTTTCACTACTTATATACATTATTTCTTGTATAAAATATTCACATTTTATTTCTAACGTATTGAAATCCTATTTCTCAAATGCTGACGGACTTGCATATTTTTGTCATTAAAAATAAATAAAAATTTTCTTCATATTTTTTCATCTTGTTTAATCCATTAAACACCACAAAGACTAACCGTGCACATTTTGCGATAATGACATATATGTCATTATCTCGGTATTTTATGTAAATTTTAATAAAAAATTAACATATTAACGACTATAAAAAAATTCACTTTTATAAGGATTTATGAGTTTTATTGAATAAGGAGAGAATTAGGAAGATGCTGACAGATTAAAAAAAAACGTCAGCATCAGAATTATAAGAAATGATTGTTAAATTTCATTAAGGTTCAGTTTTCTGGTTACGGCAAGTCCACCATAGGTCTGACAGACAGGCATGATTTCCATGTCATTGACATTCATATGGGCAGGTGTACTCAGAAGCCAAAGCACTGTATTGGCGATATCCTCAGGACCAATTGATCTGGTATCAGTATATACAGATTCAGCCTTTGCACTGTCTCCATGGAAACGGACATTTGAGAATTCAGTGTTACCGCACAGACCAGGCTTTAAAACAGTAACTTTTACTGCTGTCTCCTTAAGATCAGTTCTAAGATTTCTGCTGAACTGCTCTACAAAGGCCTTGGTACCACCATAGACATTGCCACCTGTATAAGGCCAGCAGCCAGCTGTTGAGCCGATATTGATAATGTACCCATGATTTCTTTTTACCATCTGAGGCAGCAATGCATGGGTCATGTATAAAAGACCGTTGATGTTGGTATTAACCATAGTTTTCCATTCATCAACCTTGCAATCAAAGGCTTTATCCTGACTTAAAGCAAGGCCTGCGTTATTTACAAGCACATCAATTTTCTGAAACTCAGAAGGAAGTTTAGACAGAATTGATTCAACACTCTTCTCATCGGTTACATCCAGCTCAAAGGGATAAATGTTTGAACTCTTTGCGGCAAGAGCCTTTAGTTTCTCTGCTCTTCTGGCACAGGCCACAACCTTATAACCGTTCGTTGCCAGAAGTTCTGCTATAGCATAGCCAAAACCAGCAGAAGCACCTGTTACCAGCACTGTTTTATATAGACTCACTTTAAACTCCTCATGTTTTATCATTTATTAAAAACGGACTCAGCCTTCTGAGGAAACGGCTAACACTGTCTGGTTATTGAGCCGTCTTCATCATTGTAGTAATAGCATTCCACCTTTGCCTCAGAGAACATGGTCTTGGTGTAATGCCAGCTCTCCTGCCAGCGTTCATTGATATTGGTATCAATATATACTTTGGCGATACCTGCCTGAATAATTGCCTTGGCACATTCATGACAGACCGGAAGCGCGTGAACATATAGAGTAGCTCCTTCCACGGATGAGCCGTTGTATAAAGCATTTAAAATGGCGTTCATTTCTGCATGCACCACCAGCTTGTATTTGGTTTCACGCTGATTGTAGCGATCTTCGCTATCTATAACTCCACGAGGGAAACCGTTATATCCCTGAGATATGATCTGCCCCTTGTCTCCAACAATGATGGCACCGATTTTTGATGAAGGATCTTTAGACCAGGAGCTTACTTGCTCGGCAATTTTAAAATAACGCTGAATCCACTTGATCCTGACTGGGTGCTGTTCGTTTGATGAGACTGTATCTTCCTGCATTTTAATCTCCTAAAAATATTCTGTTTCAGCCCATACTAGCACAATTATCCAGACACAGAAATTATAGGGGATTCAAAGCGTGTGAAAACTCTCAGTAAAAATCCCAACCAATCCGATACTTATGGCTTTTGTTTTATGGCTCTGAAGCTTCTTAACAGAAACAGTGCAGAGATTAGGGTCAGAATTGCTGAAAAAGTAAAGATAATCTGCATTGCGGCTGATAACTCTCTTATATATAAGGTGGTACCTTCCTCGGAGTTAATGGCATAAAACAGTACCGAGGTAACCATGGCCATACAGAAGGCCATACCACTGTTTCTAACCAGAGCCTGCAGTCCTGAGCCCATGGCATAGAACTCACGAGGTACAGAACTCATGATGATAGTGGAGTTAGGAGCTGAGAAAAGCCCAAAGCCAAGACCGGACATGAACTGAGCCAGCGCAATCATATAAAAAGGTGTTTTAGGCTCAATAAAGCTCAGAATACAAAGAGATGAACCTGAGATCACTAGCCCAATAAAAGAAATCAGATGCGGAGAGAATCTGTCCGCAGCCTTTCCTGCAAACGGAGAAACCAGACACTGAACCACCGGCTGAATCACCAGGATTATGCCTGCCATTGAGGCCGTATAGCCGTTTATAAGCTGAAGATGCATTGACAGCAGCATGGTTATGGCAAATGTGGACAGATAATGAAACATGGAGCTTAGAAGACTTCCGTTTAAGATCCGATTCTCAAGCACCACGCTGAGTTTCAATAGAGGATTTTTTGAGGTAAGTTCTCTATAAACATAAAAAGTCAGAAGTACAATACCTGCCGCCAATAGATACAGGCCATCATGATTATTGATAAACATGGAAAGACCGGTAAAGAAGGTTACGAAACCTATAAGAGACAGTATTCCTTTAAGATAGGCGAGCTTATGTGGCTCAGGATTATCGGTTGGAATATTTCTGCATAACAGAGCCGCTGAAAAATTTCCGCAGGCACTGATAATAAACATAGACCACCAGCCAATAGTATCAGTCAGAAAACCGCCTAAAAAAGGAGCACAGGATATTCCAGCATAAACACATGCTGTAGTCATCCCGATAGCACTGCCCTTGGATTTACTGTCGATATTGTCTATAAGCAGTGCATAGGTTGTACTGAAAATAAAGGCGTTTGAAAGCCCCTGAAGAGTTCTGAAGGCAATCAGAGAATAAAAGTTTGGAGACAGAGCAATAAGCACCGAAGTTATGGCAGAGACAACTGATCCGATAACAAAACCACGTTTATGCCCTATTCTCTGAACTATGGCTATAGTTGGAACCAGAAAAGCGGTAACCGCAATCACATAGGCATTGATAACCGCAGTTATATATTCCGGAGGCACATGGAAATCAGAGGACAGAGCAGGAATTGCAATAAATATTGATGATCCCATAAAAGAGCCGCAGAAGGAATTTATACAGACGGCCAGGATCAGAAAACGGACAAAAGGCATAATGATTTAATCAGCTTACATTCTGTTTAATATTCTGTATTTTCAGAATATTCTAGCTCTATCCGGAGTAATGTTCTAGAAATGAGCTGAAATATAAACATATTTAAGAACACAAATCTTCAGATATTTGAGCAGAAACAGTTTTTGCGAGCAACGGAATACAAAAAAAGTTATATATTTGTACAGGATAGATTATTTTAATTTTCAAGGATAAGAGATGGCATTTAAATCAGATTTTATATGGGGAGCAGCATCAGCTGCTGCCCAGGTCGAAGGTGCTTATAACGAAGACGGTAAAGGATTAAGCATCTGGGACGTACTTTACGATGGGCACACCAAACACAATGATTCCCCTCATGTAGCCTGCGATCATTATCACCGTCTTGAAGAGGACGTTGAAAACATGAGGCATATTGGCCTTAAATACTACAGATTCTCTGTAAGCTGGCCAAGAATTATGCCAGAAGGTACCGGAAGTATTAATCAGAAAGGTCTGGATTTCTATAGAAAGCTTGTAGATTTACTGCTCAAGGCCGGTATTGAACCTATGATTACCCTTTATCACTGGGATCTGCCTTATGAGCTTTACAAGAAAGGCGGCTGGCAGAATGACGAATCTCCAGAATGGTTTGAACAGTATGTTAAGGTTGTTGTAGAAGCTCTATCCAACAAGGTTAAATACTGGATGACCATCAATGAGCCAAACTGTTTTATCGGTATCAGCTACTTTGGTGCTACTCATGCTCCATTCCTTCACGATAAGGATGCCCTCTATCCATGTACCAGAAATGTGCTCTTTGCCCATGCCAGAGCTGTAAAAACAATAAGAGAATATGCCAGGACCAAACCAGTAGTTGGTTTTGCTCCAACCGGTCCTATCTTTAAACCGGAAAATGATTCAAAAGAAGCAATCAGAATAGCTTATGAGAAGACCTTCTCCAATGATATCAAAGGACCATTCTCCACCGGCTGGTGGATTGATCCGGTTATCCTGGGCAAAAATCCTGTTGGTCTTGATGATTATTTCGGAAAACCACTGTTCACCTACGGAGAGCTTTTAGAGATAAAACAGCCTCTGGATTTCCTGGGATTCAATATTTATATCGCAGCAGGCCACAAGGACGGCAATAAGGCCTATGAAACCAATGAATACATCGGTTGTCCAAGAAACTCTCTTGGCTGGCCTATTGATTCTGACTGTATGTACTGGGCGATAAGATTCCTCAATGAGAGATACAATCTGCCGGTTCTTATCACAGAAAACGGCATGTGTAACAATGATTTTGTAATGCTTGACGGCAAGGTTCATGATCCTCAGCGAATTGACTACATCCACAGACATCTGCTGGCAGCAAAAAAAGCGGTTGATGAAGGATACAAACTAATCGGCTATATCTACTGGTCAATCATGGACAACTACGAATGGGCCGAGGGTTATGATCCAAGATTCGGTCTGATTTATGTGGATTACAGAACCCAGAAAAGAACTCTTAAGGACTCCGCCTACTGGTATAAGGAGGTAATTGCCTCCAATGGAGCCAACCTATAGAAATATACTTTGAGAAAATCCTACAGTGTGAACCTCCTGCCTGACTTATTCTCATCTCAGGAGGAGGTTTGCATTTCAGAAAAAAATATTCAGAAATAAATTTTCAATATTCAGATAAAATCATACTATTGTCTGAAAGTTATTTTCCTTTTAAGTAAATTGTGCACTTTATAAAAGTCAACTGTATTTTATAAAAGTGACTTTATAAAAGTCATATAAACCCCGTAAACATCAGACACAAGCCATATATTATTTTTAAAAAAAACATCATTTTCAGCTTTACATGACAAAAACTTAGCCTATAATTCAAGGTGAATTTCCTTATATACTTTTTTCTTTTATAGAAAATCGTTCCTTATGCAATGGTTAATTTATAATCGTTGCGTTGTTTGATTTGTGTATGGTGGTCTATGAAAAACCTGAAAACCGGCCTAAAACTCTTTGTGGCCTCTCTTGTTTTTACCTCTTTAACAGCTTTCAGTGCTGAGTTAACCGATTTAAGTCCTGATACTGAAGCTGACCGCATAAGCTGGATTAAGCTTGAACAGAAATACGGAAAAGCCCCTGATTTCCCAAAGGATACCTTTATAGGTGCCATTGTCAAAACCGCGAACATCCCTTTCTGGAACAGCATCAACAAAGGCTATGAGTTTATGGCTCAGAAAATGGGAGTAAAGCTTGAATCACTAGCTGCTAAAAATGAGGATGATCCTCTTGGACAGCTGGATATTGCCGAAACGCTGCTTGCCAAAAATGTTACCGCTATCTTAGCTTCACCTCAGACAGATGTGACTCTGCAGCTGCCTTTTGAGGAATCCTTAAGTGCAAAAATTCCATTTGTTAACGTTTCAGACGCAGTTGTACCTCAGACCCGTTATTTCGTAGGCGGCATGCATTACCGCAACGGTATGGATGTAGCAGAGTGGTTTTTAGAGAAATATCCACACGGCGGTGAGGTTGCAGTTATCGAAGGTCTGCCTCTGGTTTATGCAACCACCCAGCGTTCACGTGGTTTTATCAATACCCTTAAGAAGAATCATGACTTCAAGATTGTGGAAAAGGTCTGCGGCAACTGGGCTTTTGAAGATGCAAAGAAGCTTACCGAGGAAATCATTTCTAAGCATCCAAATGTCATCGGCATTTACTGTCATAACGATGTTATGGCCTTAGGTGCCGTTGAGACTTTAAAGAAGAAAAACAGACTCGGCAGTATTTCAGTTTTTGGAACTGACGGTATTTCTCCTGCCTATGAATCAATTGCAAAGGGAGAACTTACCGGAACTGTTGACTCCTTCCCTGAGGTTACCGGAGCTATTGCCGTACAGGTAGTTGCCAGAATTCTCAAAGGTCAGATGATTCCTCGTGTAGTAGTAACACCTCAGAAACTGATTACAAAGAGTAACTTCAAGACCTTCCAGAACCGAGATATTTATTACCTGATGGCAGAACTTGCAAAATAGATTTAAGCTGTTAACAGAAAGTACAGTTAAAAAGGGCCAGTGAGAAAAACTCACTGGCCTTAATTCTTCGTTGAAATGATATGCTGCAACAACGAAGAAGAACATCAGACTAGCTTAATCTTATGGTTACCTTGTAATCCAGAGACTCACCAGGTTTTACAAACTTGAGCTGACCGCGTCTGCGCATCTCGGCTCTGCCCTCTGGTAGGGTATTACCGCACTCAAGCCCCATTACATAATCACGAACGCCCATCATCTTCCACTGAACAAAATGATCAAGAGTCTTTGCATCATAAGAAATCTCAAGTTTCATTCCTGATTTAGGCTGTTCAATAGAGGCATAGCCGTTGCCATCCTTGAAGTAGTGGTAGTAGCAGCGCTCCTCATAGTGTGGAGTTGGCTTCTCAACCTTCATCCAGTTTTCAATATCTTCCTGGGCATGAGCATTACGGGCAATAACCTGGGTTGATGGAATGGTGATGATACTGTCCTCATCTAACAGAGGATAGCCCATATTCATGTGATAAAGGATACCAACCTGTTCATCCATGTCTCCGGTATTCAGAATCTTATCGGTGATGACAATGACGTTTTCCTTGGTGGATACACTGATCTTACGCTCTAAAACCAGTTTGCGGCCGAAAATAGTCTCGTCCTTAACTGTTGCATAAATATTGAGTTCATCTCCTTCTTCACGGTAATAGATGTGCTCACAAGGAGTGTTGCCGATTGATCCGTGCAGTGAAAGTTCTTCGCCCTCATCCTCATTTGGAATACCAACATTCTGAAAACCGCATGTGGTCAGGAATCCTGCAGTAAATGAATTTAACCAGTTGGCACCGATGCTGTCATAGTATGCAGGTGCAACATAACCGCAGGCTGTCATGTAGCTCAGGTTCTGTCCCTTAAAGCGAAGTCTTGAAATATCGGCACAGCGATCAGCACAGACAGTCAGATCAATACCTTTGCCGTTGTGTATTTCAAAAATACGCATTCCATCACCCTTGCCGCCGACAAGACGATGCTCTTCAACTCCAAAAAGCTGGGAAGCATGACCAATATATGGGTTCATTTAAATTACTCCTTGAAAAATGTTTATATTTTTATCTTTTAAAGCTTAATATTCTGTTATTTCTGGTTTGCAGTAGGTTGACCAGGCCTCAATAGGTCTTACCGGCTCAGGGATCTCCTCAGCAAGATATGGCAGTGCTGCACCTATGGCACAGGCATGATGTTCTACATTTGCCTTAATCACAAAGCCAGGTCTGCAGGTAAAGGTACTCCTGTTGATAATTTCACTTTCAACAAAGGCCACATCCTCAGGATTAAGCCACATAGCCAGCTCGCCGCCTAGAATGATTCGTCGCTCTAGAATCAGCCAGGCCTGATACAGACCAAAAGCAATGGTTGACAGATATTTTGACCAGCGAACCTTATATTCTTTGGATTTCTCCTCTCTTAACTTAAAGAAGAAATCAGGAATGCTCTCTCCCTCAAACAGGGTTTCAAAATTACAGTAGGTATCAATACAGCCGCGTTTTCCGCAGTAGCAGAGCTTTCCCTTGTTTGAAAAGGTCACATGGTCCCAGGAACCGGCATATCCGGAACGGCCGTGTTCAATACAGCGGCTTTTTATCAGGGAACCTCCAAGATGCTCTGACATCGCTATGTATATACCATTGGAGATCTTTCGGTTGTGCCAAAGTTCTGCTAAGGCTGCAGTTTTGACATCGTGACACAGACGGACCGGAATTGAGATATCCTTTTTAATTATTTCTAGATCAAGCTCTGAGGTATCCAGAATCTTTGAGAAAATAATCTCGGTTCCAGCCTTGTTGACCACACCCTGTATGGCAACACCGATACCGAGTATGTTGTCCAGAGGATAACCACAGGTAGAAATTGCTTCCTTAAGTAAACTGTTAAGCTTCGCGGAGTAGGCTTTCTCATTCTTATATTCGATGCCTATATTCCAGAGCTTCACCACCTCGCCTTTTAAATCACAAAGACAGATTTTCACAAAATCCTTTCTGATCTCAGCGCCAAGAGCAAGTTTTGATCTAGGAAGAAGTCTGTATGAAATTGCAGGTCTGCCTCCTGAGGAATCCATAAGTTCACCAGGACCAATCATTCCCATATTCTCAAGATCTTTCATATGACCGTTAATGGTTGGAAGACTGAAGCCTGTGAGCTCTGCAATCTGAGGTTTTGAGAGAGCCTCATGCAGGAAGAACAGACCTAATATCCTTTCCTTATTAGCTTTTTTAGGGTCTATATAATAATCGTTCACATCCACATCCTTTTTATAGCTTTCATAAAAATAATGTACCGTATAGACGGTGCAAAAAAAATCGAAAAAAGCCATAAAACATGATTTATATCTCGTTTTTTAGGGGTAATTTTATTGTTTTTTGACTTATATCAAATTACTTATATAAAGTCATATAATAAAAGTTACTTTATTAAAACAACTTTGTTAAAGTATTTTACAGGAAATTTACAAAAATAATATTCCATATTTAACAAACATACGTATTTGTAAGGAGTTTCTTCATGAATCTAGTAGATAAATTCAGACTAACAGGTAAAACCGCTTTTGTAACCGGTGGTGCCCGCGGCATTGGTAAAGCTGTATCAGAGGGCTTTGCTCAGGCAGGAGCAAATATCGTAATCGCTGATCTTGATGAGGCAGAGGCTCAGAAAACCGCTAAATTCATCAGCGAGGAGTACAAGGTAAAAAGCATTGCTGTCAAGACTGATGTAACCAATCCTGATAGCGTTAACAATCTGATAGACGTTATCGATCAGGAATTTGGAAGATTAGATATCGCATTCTGCAACGCAGGTATATGTATCAATGCAGAAGCAGACAAAATGACCTTTGAGCAGTGGTCCAAGGTTATCAATATCAACCTGACCGGTGTTTTCCTGACTGCACAGGCAGCAGGTAAGTACATGATCCGCAAGGGTATCAAGGGCTCAATCATCAATACCGCTTCAATGTCTGCTCATATCGTTAACGTTCCACAGCCACAGTGCGCATATAACGCATCAAAGGCAGGTGTAATTCAGTTAACCAAGTCTTTAGCTATTGAATGGGCAAAGCACGGTATCAGAGTTAACTCAATCAGCCCAGGCTACATCGGAACTGAACTGGTTAAAGCAAGCCCAACTCTGATTCCTCTAATCAAGACCTGGAATGAGATGGCTCCAATGCACCGCTTAGGCGAACCAGAGGAATTACAATCTGTAACCTTATATCTTGCATGTGATGCAAGCTCATTTACAACCGGTTCAGATGTAATAGTTGATGGTGCATTCACCTGTTTCTAATCTCGCTCGCAAGAGTATATAACAACAAACATACATGGAGTTTACAAATGAAAAAAACTTTATTATCAGCACTTTTCTGTGCAGCTACACTAGCATTTACAGCACCTTCATTCGCTGCAACTACCAGTGAAACACAGGGTATCCAGGCAAGTCCTGAGTTCTATGCAAAGGCAAATCTGAGTGCTTTAAAAGGCAAGAAGATCGGCATTACCATTCAGTCACTGCGTAACGCATACTGGGCTGGTGTTATGGCTGCTTTAGAAGATGTTCTAAGTGCCAACGGAGCAAAATTCACTATTGTTGAGTGCGATGACAAGTCTGCAAAGCAGGTAGCTCAGATCGAGAACTTCATCTCATCAGGCTGTGACTTCATTCTGGTTCACCCATCAGATGCAGCTGCAGTTGAAGATGCATGTGCAGAAGCAAGAAAGCAGGGCATCAAGGTAATGTGCTGGGATGATCCTATGACCAATACCGACGGTAACTGGATTCTAAACAACACCAACCTGGGTATTGCAATCGGTGAGCTGGCTGGTAACTTCATCAATGAGCACTACACCACAGACAAGAAGGCAAAGGTTGCAGTTTTAGGCTTCCCTCAGACCAAGATCCTGTTAGAGCGTGAAGAAGGTATCCGTGAGGGTATGAAGAACGTTGCTGACGGCAAGTATGAAATTGTTGCAAGTCAGGCAGCTCTACGTCCAAACGAGGCACAGACAGCAATCGAAACTATTTTACAGCGTGAACCAGACTGCAAGGTTGTTACCGGTATCGGTGCAGGTCCTATGATCGGTGCAGATGAAGCCTTACAGATCGCAACAAACGGCAAGATCCCAGAGGATATGGGTGTATTTACAACTGACGTAACCAAGCAGCAGTTACAGCACCTATCAGATCCTACCTATCCTGCTAAGGGCATCATCGGTTTTGAGGGTTCAGACGTTGATACAGCTACCAGCTGTGCAAGCATGTTCGCTTTAATTCTTGAGAACAAGCTTCCAGAGCACAACGTAATTCGTGGTGTAGCTCCTATTACCAAAGAAAATGTAGAAAAAATCAGTTCTGGCATGAAATAATAAATAACTAGCCAAACAGAAAAAAAAAGCCTTCTCATTCAAATGGGAAGGCTTGCATAAGGAGATTGGGAATGAGCGAGAACTATGTTCTGGAACTTGAACATATAAGAAAGGAATACCCAGGTGTAGTAGCCCTAAAAGACGTTACCCTCAGACTTAGAAAGGGAGAGGTATTAGGTCTTATCGGTGAGAACGGTGCAGGTAAATCCACACTGATCAAATGCTGTACCGGAGCAGAGATTCCAACATCAGGAAAAATCCGTGTCAACGGAAAAGAATTCGACAGAATGAGTCCTCAGCTTGCAGCTGAGAACGGAGTTGCAGTTATCTATCAGGAGTTCAACAACGTTGGTGAACTCTCAGCAGCAGAAAACCTATTTCTAGGCAGACCAATCCGCAAAGGAATGATAATTGACAGAGCCGCTATGGAAAGAGAAGCCCAGAAGGCCTTTGATCAGCTGCACATTAAAATCAATCCAAAAGAGCTGGTAAAGAACCTTACCGTAGGCTACCAGCAGATGATTGAGATTGCCAAGGCAATACAGCAGAACGCACAGGTTCTGATTATGGACGAGCCAAGTGCGCCTCTTACCTCAAACGAAGTTGAGAATATGTTTAAGGTAGTTGAGCTTTTAAGAAAGAAAGGCGTATCCATCATTTATATTTCACACCGTCTTGAGGAAATCTTCAGATTATCAGACAGAATCGAGGTTATCCGTGACGGTGAATACGTAACAACACTGATCACTCCTGAAGCAACCGTAGATGAACTCATCAAGCTGATGGTTGGTCGTGAGCTTACCCAGAAATATCCACCACGCAAGAGCTGCGTAAACAAGGACAAGGTGGTACTTGAACTTAAGAATGTTACCGGCAACGGAGATAAGGATATTTCTCTGAAGCTTCATGCAGGTGAGGTTTTAGGTCTGGGTGGTCTGGTAGGCGCAGGAAGAACCGAGCTTGCCGAGATTATTTTCGGCTCTAAGCCAAAAGAGTCAGGAACCATTATTTTCAACGGAAAGGAAATCAATCCTCAGTCTCCAAGAGAGGCAATTGATCTTGGAATCGCCCTGGTACCAGAAGACAGAAAACGTCATGGAGCTCTTTTAGGAATTTCCATCAAGAACAATATCAATATGCCTATTTATGAGCGTATTTCCAAACTGAGTGTAATAAACTCCAAAAAGGAAAAAGAAATTGCTCAGAAGTACCGTGAGGAAATCCAGATTAAGTGTCCTACACTGAATCAGCTGGTTAAGAATCTTTCAGGCGGTAATCAGCAGAAAGTTATTCTAGGCAAATGGCTGGCCGCTGACTGTGAACTGATTATTTTCGATGAACCAACCCGTGGTATTGACGTAGGTGCCAAATATGAAATCTACAAACTTATCAATGAGCTGGTTGAATCAGGCCGCAGTGTGCTGATGATTTCATCAGAAATGGAAGAGTTAATGGGTATGTCGGATCGCATCATCGTTCTTGCAGAAAATCGCACCACTGGCGAACTACAGAAAGATGAGTTCGACTCAGACAAGATTATGCAGTATGCATCCGGTATCACTGATGAGGCAAAGGAGTCTCGATAAATGTTAAACGCAAACTTTTTAAAACAGAACGCAATCTGGCTGGTTTTCATCGCTGAAATCATCATCTTCGCTATTGCCAGTGATGGAACCTTTATTACAGGAAGAAACATCATCAACATCTCACGTCAGGTTTCCTACTATGGAATCGCTGCAATCGGTATGACCTTCGTTATTCTGATTGCAGATATCGACCTGTCAATCGGTTCCATCATCACCCTGGTAAACGTAGTCTGTGCCTGGCTGATGGTAGCTGCTGGTGTAAACATGTGGGTTGCTGTGGCCATTTCTCTAATCATGGCTACCGGTATCGGTCTTATCAATGCAGTAATGGTGGCAGCAGTAGGTATTCCTGCTCTGATTGCAACCTTTGCATCTCAGACTGTATTTGAAGGCGTTGCCTATCTGATTTCAGGTGGTCGTCCAATTGCAGGCTTTGATTCAGACTTCGGTATCTTCGGTCGCTGGTCAGCCTTTGACTTCCTGCCAATCTGCGCAATTCTGATGATTATCTGCTTTGCACTTGGCAGCTTCATTCTGAACAAGACCTATTTCGGCCGTTACTTCTATGCTATCGGTGGTAATGAGGAAGCAGCAGAACTGTCAGGTATCCGCGTAAACCGTGTTAAGTATCTGATTTACGCATTCTCAGGCTTCTTTGCAGGCTTAGCTGGTATCGTACTGCTATCACGTGCAAACTCAGCACAGAGCACCGTAGGTAAAGGTCTTGAGTTCGACGTTATCACCTGCGTAGTACTGGGCGGTGTATCAGTATACGGTGGTGTAGGTTCCATGTCAGGTGTTATCGCAGGTGTTCTGATTATCGGCTCCCTGACCAACGGTATGATTCTGATGGACGTTAGTGAATACACCCAGATGGTGGTAAAAGGTCTGGTACTGGCTGTAGCCGTAGGTATCGACTGTATGTCCAAGAAGCGTCGCAAGAGATAAGACATAACTCAATCACAGTCCGGTACCGCGCTCTGTACCGGACTGACAAAACAAAACAGATAAGTAAAAAAAATAATAATTTTCAATCAATTAAACAAATAGGAACAAGTATGGATAAGTCAGTTGCTACAGTTATAACAGAAGGAAAGACAGCATTAGGAATTGAACTGGGCTCAACCAGAATCAAGGGTGTATTAACAGATTACGAAGGCAATGTGCTGGCAGTAGGATTTCATGAGTGGGAAAACTCTCTTGTAAACGGAATCTGGACCTATTCCCTTGAAGATGCTTTAAACGGACTTAGCGACTGCTATGCAAACCTGAAAAAAGAGGTTTCAGACAAATACCAGGTTACCTTAAAGAAAATCGGAGCCATAGGTATCAGTGCCATGATGCACGGCTACATTGCACTTGATAAGGAAGACAGACAGCTGGCCCCATTCCAGACCTGGAGAAATACCAATACAACAGCTGCAGCTGATGAACTGACAGAACTGTTTAACTACAACATTCCTTTAAGATGGTCAGTAGCTCACTTATATCAGAGACTTTTAGACAAAGAGGAACATGTTGAAAAGATAGCTTCAGTATTTACCCTAGCTGCCTGGATTCATTATAAGCTGACCGGCTGCAAGGTTATCGGAATCGGTGATGGCGCAGGTATGTTCCCTATCGATTCAGAAATTAAAGATTACGATCAGAAGATGGCAGACAAGTTTGATGCTCTGCTGTCTTCAAAGAGCTCAAAGCTTAAACTGAGAGAAGTTTTCCCTAAGATTCTGGTTGCAGGTGATGATGCAGGAAAACTAACCGCCGAGGGTTCAAAACTATTAGACAAGACAGGTGATCTTGAAGCAGGAATTCCTTTATGTCCGCCTGAGGGGGATGCTGGAACCGGCATGACAGCCACAAACAGTGTTGCCCCTCGCTTCGGTAACCTATCTGCAGGTACGAGCTCCTTTGCAATGGTGGTATTAGAGAAGCAGCTTTCCAAGGTCTACAGAGAAATTGACATGGTGGCAACACCATCAGGATTCCCTTGTGCAATGTCTCATGCCAACAACGGAACCACTGATCTGAATGCATGGATTATGATGTTCAAGGAGTTCTGTGATCTGATGGGAATCAAGGCTGATGCAGGCGAACTTTACTACAAGCTGTATAATCATGCCCTGACCGGAGATAAGGACTGCGGTGGACTTCTGTCATACGGATACTATTCAGGTGAGAATATCACCTTTATCAATGAGGGGCGTCCTCTGTTTGCCAGAATGCCTGACAGCAGATTTAACCTGGCAAACTTCATGAGAGCAAATCTCTATACCTCATTAGGTGCAGTAAAGCTGGGTATGGATATTCTGCTTAAGGATGAAGGAGTTAAGCTTGAACAGATTCTCGGTCATGGTGGTCTATTCAAGACTCCTGGAGTAATGCAGAGAATTCTGTCAGCAGCTATCAACACTCCGGTTGCAGTTATGGAGACCGCTTCAGAAGGCGGCGCCTGGGGTATTGCCCTGCTTGCAGCTTATCTTGCAGACGGCAAGAAAGATGGCAAGCTTGAGGATTTCCTCAATAACCGCATCTTTAAGAACCTCAAGGGAGAAGTAATTATGGCAACTCCTGAAGAGGTAGAAGGTTTTGAAACATTTACCCGTCATTATGTAGCAGGTCTTGAAGTTGAAAAGGCTGCTATCAAGGCCATGAACTGGTAAATGATAGAAAGGAATAAAAATGGAAGAACAGGTAAGACAGTATTTTGAAGAACTTGATCCTGAAAAAAGAAAGGCTCTTTTAGAGGAAATAGATAAGGATAAGGCAAGTTTCCGCCGTGAATTATACAAAAAACGCTTTGAATTCAGACGTAAACCTGACCGTATCGCAGATCTGTGGCTTTTCAAATGCGTCTACCTGCCAGGACTGTACCGTCGCAAGTTTTTAAAGAAAGCGACCTTAAGAGAGGTCAATCTGACCATAGATGAGTTCTTTTTAAGAGAGCAGCTTAATGACGAACAGCGTGAAGAGCTGTACCTTGAAATGCGCAATGCAGTACGCAGATACCTGTCAACCTGCAAGAGCGCAAAGTATGCATCAAGCTTCTTTGGTCTGAAAAAAGCCTCTGACGATGAAAAATTCCAGAGAACCACAGAGGATATATGGAAAATGTCCCGGGGAATAGCCCGTGTATACGGACTTGAGAAAGAACTGGCTCTGTGGTGTGACGCATGCTATGCAGAGCTTATCGCCTACGAGCCATCCTGCGAGGCAAGATTCCAGGAACTAGAAAAAGATTTCAAAAAATAAACAGGAAAAAATCCTATATAAAATAATTAGTAAGGAGTAAAAAATGAAAGACACAATGATCCAGCAGGTAATGACCGCTCCAGGAAAAATCACCTTTAGAGATGTTCCAGTACCAAAAGTAGGTCCAGATCAGGTTCTGGTAAAAATTAAGAAAATCGGTGTCTGCGGATCTGATATCCATGTTTATCACGGCTCACACCCTTATACTTCATATCCTGTAACCCAGGGTCATGAGGTTTCAGGTCAGATTGTGGCCTTAGGTGAGTACGTAAAAGATTTAAAGATTGGTCAGAAGGTTATCATTGAGCCACAGGTATTCTGCGGCAGATGCTATCCATGTCTTCACGGCAAATACAACCTGTGCGAAAAACTGAAGGTGATGGGATTCCAGACCACCGGTACCGCAAGTGAGTTCTTTGCTGTAGATTCAAGCAAGATCACCCCAATTCCAGAGGAAATGACCTACTCTGAGGGCGCAATGATGGAACCTCTGGCTGTAACAGTTCACGCAGCAAAACGCTTCCCAGACTTAAAGGGAGCAAAGGCTGTAGTATTAGGTTGCGGTCCTATCGGTATTCTTCTGATTCAGTCACTAAAGGCTCTTGGCGCTAAGGAAGTATTTGCAACAGATATTTCTGACGGCAGACTTGCTCTGGCAAAGGAATTAGGAGCCGACTACGTTGTAAACACCATGAAGGAAGACTATGCAAAGGCACTGGTAGAAGCCTTTGGTCCTGATAAGGCAGATGTAATCTACGAGTGTGCCGGCACCGATATCACCATGGACCAGGCTATTCAGAATGCAAGAAAGGGAAGTACCATCATTCTGGTTGCTGTATTCGGAAAGAAAGCAAATGTTGATCTGGCAAAACTTAATGACTCAGAGCTGGATCTGAATACCTCAATGATGTACCGTCATGAAGATTTCGTTGATGCAATCAGATTCGTAAACGAAGGCAAGATCAAGCTGAAGCCTCTTCAGAGTGCCAAGTTCGCATTTGCTGATTACAACAAGGCATACGAATATATTGATAACAATCGTGAAAGCACAATGAAAGTTTTAATCGACGTTGATCCATCCGAGGAATAAGGAAAAACTGCCATGAAACTTTCATATGCAACACTTGAGAACAAGGATTTCTGGGAAGCAAAGGGAGTAAAGCTCCCTTCCTACGACGTCCAGGAGGTTGCCCGTAAAACGATTGAATCTCCTCGCTGGGTTCATCTGGGAATAGGCAACATCTTCAGAATCTTTATCGGAGGAATTGCTGACAGACTTATCTCTGATAATCTTTTAGACAGAGGTATAACTTGTGTTGAGACCTTTGATTATGACGTTGTAGACAAGATCTACAAACCTTTTGATAATCTTGTTCTGGCAGCCACTCTGCATCAGGATGGAAAAAGAGACTTCAGCATTCTAGGCTCTCTGTGCGAGGCTCTGAAGGCAGATACCAAAGAATCTACTGCAATGAAACGTCTTGAGGAAATCTTTTGCAATAAAGAGCTGCAGCTTGTAAGCTTTACCATCACTGAAAAAGGATATGCGCTAAAGGGTGCAGATGGCAATTACCTTCCATACGTTAAAAATGATATAGAAAACGGTCCTGATAAGTGTGTCGGAGCCATGGCGATTGTAACTTCGATGCTTTACAGAAGATTCAAGGCCGGAGCCACTCCTCTTGCACTGGTGTCCATGGATAACGTTTCTCAGAATGGAAAGAAATTACGTGAAAGTGTTCTTGAAATGACCGAGAAATGGATAGAAAAAGGCTATCTTGAAAAGAATTTTCTGGCCTACGTTGGAGATGAAAAGAGAGTATCATTCCCTTGGTCAATGATTGATAAAATCACCCCTCGCCCAGGAGAGGCTCTGGCAAAAGATCTCAAGGACATGGGAATTGAGGATATGGATGTGGTTGTGACCTCGAAAAAGACCTATATCGCTCCATTTGTTAATGCCGAAGGACCTCAGTATCTGGTTATTGAAGATTCCTTCCCTAACGGAAGACCTCCTTTTGAAAAGGCCGGTGTATTCATGACTAACAGAGAGACTGTCAACAAGTCAGAACGCATGAAGGTTACAGTCTGTCTGAACCCAATTCATACCGCGCTCTGTACCTATGACTGTCTTTTAGGTTATACATTCTTTGCTGACGGTATGAAAGATCCAGAACTCTCAAAGCTGGCTAAACAGCTAGGTTATGTAGAAGGTCTGCCTGTAGTTGAAGATCCAAAGATTCTGTCTCCAAAGACATTTTTGGATGAAGTACTGAATGTTAGATTCCCTAATGCCTATATGGGAGATACCTCTGCAAGAATTGCGGTTGATATTTCTCAGATGGTTGGTATCCGTTTTGGTCATACCATCAAGGAACATATAAAAACTGACGGTACAGATAAGCTTATAGCTCTGCCTCTGGCTATCGCTGGCTGGATAAGATATCTGCTGGCAGTGGATGATGAGGGAAACAATTTTGAGTTATCCCCTGATCCTATGCTCAAAGAGCTTACAGGACTTCTGTCAGATGTAAAACTTGGGGATGCTGACTCAGTTAAAGATAATCTAAAACCAATTCTTTCAAACGAGAATATTTTTGGTTTGGATTTATATAGTACCGGACTGGGAAATAAGATCGAAACGATAGTTAGCGAATTAATTGAAGGTCCAGGAGCTGTACGCAGAACACTTAAAAAATATCTTTCTTAATCAAGTAAATTTCAATAACCTCCTCATATTTAAGGAGCTAGCATTTAGCTCCTTATTTTTTTGGCATAGCTTTTATAGATTGCTATTGGTCGTTTGAAATCTCTAAAGTAGTCAACGCTTCTTCTACACTGAAATTTTTTTTCTTAATCAAACATATTAGGTGCTTAATTGTTGCTTCTTCACTCCCTTCCTCTCGACCTTCTTCCATTTTTTGTTTCATCATGCTTTTGTAGTCAAGAATTTCCATCTCACGATTTATTAGAGCGGCGTAATTGAAGTTTTTATCCTGATCTGTCATTTGTAAACCTTATGTCTGTCTGATTCGGATTTGTTTACAACGATAACGTTATTTCAGCTTTACTTTTAAAG
>ONFP01000085.1 GCA_900317105.1 uncultured Succinatimonas sp.
TGCAAGAATTGCTGTACCAGGATCACGCTATGTGGATAACATGCTCCACATTGACAAGTATCAGTCGGTAATGCACCTTGTATCTGACGTACATGCAACCTTGCGAGATGATCTTGATGCTCTGCATGCATACCTTGCATGTATGAATATGGGTACACTCTCAGGAGCCCCTAAAATCAAGGCTCACGAGCTTATCTACAAGTATGAGGGCAAAAAGCGTGGCTCATACGGTGGTGTCGTGGGAATTCTTTCAAATGACGGCTCACTTGACACCTGTATTGCCATTCGCTCAGCTTTCGTTGAGGGTGACAAAGCCTATGTTCAGGCAGGCTGCGGTGTAGTATTCGATTCAGATATCAAGGCAGAATGCCAGGAAACAGTCAACAAGGCAAAATCAGTTTTATGTGCCTTAGCTCTTGCTGATAAGGAGTAGCATCATGGCAAACATTATATTCATCGATAATTTCGATTCCTTTTCCTACAACCTTGTAGATGAGCTTAAGGTTCTTGGTAACAACGTCATGGTATTCCGTAATGATGTGAGTGTGGCAACCATTATGGAACAGGCTAAAAAACAGAGTGAAAAGAATAAGGTCATTATTATGCTCTCCCCTGGTCCATCAGCCCCAAAGGATGCAAATAATCTGCTGCCAATCATAAGGGAGAGCCTGGGTAAATACCCTATGCTTGGAATCTGTCTAGGTCATCAGGCACTAGGCGAGGTTCTTGGAGGCAAGGTTGTAAAGGCTCCTGTAATTGTTCATGGCAAGAGTTCTATGATGCAGCATACTGATAAGCTGTGCTTTAAAAATCTGCCAAATCCGCTGAAGATTGCAAGATACCACTCTTTAGTGGTTGAGGATTTGCCATCTGAAATTGAGATACTCGCTCAGTATGACGGCATGTGCATGTCTCTGTACTCAGAGAAGTACAATGTGCTTGGCTTCCAGTTCCATCCTGAATCCATCATGACAACCTTTGGAAGAAATCTTCTGAAGAATGCGATTGCTACACTGACGGAGTAAACGACTAAGCTTCAACACAATACAGTATCAGCAGTAACTATTACTAAGGTTGCTGCTGATATTCTCCTAGGATTAGGACGACTGACAGAATACGGGCAATCTCTGCGGCTAATTATTTTTCAGAGAATGAATGAGCCTCTCATAAATAGCCGACTGCTCATATCTGTCATCACAGATTCTTTCCCTGGTACGTTTTATAGCTTCGTAAACGTAGGTATGCCCTTTATTAAATGCAGTGCCAATGTCCTTAAATGACAGATTCGGAATCAGATCGTTAGCCAGAGTCATCGCCATTGAACGAGCATAGGATACATTCTTATTTTTTGCTGCAGACTCAATTGAATCTACAGTTACACCATATTCTTCAGCCACCTGTTCCTTAATTGTTTCAATGCTGATTTAACGGCTATTGCTTTCAACCAGATCCGAAAGTAACTTAACCGCATCATTATAGGTAATCCTATTAGCGGTGACTTCAGACAGAGTCTTTAAAGTTTTGACTGCGCCTTCAATAGATCTGACGTTGTATCTGATTTTCTGTGCAATATAGTCCACGACAGGCTGATCCAGTTTAAGTTTTTGTTCCTTACACTTCTGCCATGTAATTGCGACACGGTTCTCATAGGAAGGAGGTAGAATCTCTGTGCATACTCCAGAACCAAGTTCTGAGATTATTCGAGGAGGAATATTCTTAAAACTACCGACAGGCTTAGAGGATGTCATAATCAGCTGTTTTCCTGGTTCATCAAGATAATTATCGATAATCTTAAAGAAAGTCTCTCTTGATCTCTCGCCTTTGGTGAGAGTCTGCAGATCATCAATTATAAAAACATCATGCTGTAATATTGAATCCTCAAAACTTACCTGATTATCTACATAGGATGATTTTGCCATTGATTCAACAAAAAGCCTGATAAATTCCTCTGCACGAATGTATAGCACAGATAATTCAGGTCTGTTTTTTTTAATTCTGTTTGCAATCGCCATTGCCAGATGGGTCTTGCCAAGCCCTGTACTTCCATACAGAAATAAAGGATTGTAGTCTTCATCACCTGGATTTTCGGCTATCTTCTGCGCAATTTCATAGATATTTGCATTCTCAGGATCAGTTACATAGTTTTCAAATGTCTTATCTGGGTTGATGTTGTCAGTGTTTCGACTAGGATTAGAATTTTCTGTCATCCGTGAATGCTGAAATTCACCTGACAGGAGAAGTTTTATTCCAAGATTGGTGTTATCTGTTATTCTGGCAATCTCCATATATAGAGCAGGTACGTACTCAAATATAAGTTTCTTAACGAAATCGTTATTACAGATAAAACACAAGTCTGAACAGGTAATATTAATTGATGTCTGTAGTTCGATAACATCTAAGGCAGCCTTCTTTAGAGGATCGTTAATTTGTTGTTTACATCTTTGAATAGCTTCATGCCAGACCTGTTCCAAATCCATAAGAATATCTCCCGACAGAACATTAAACTTTCTATTAAATTGAGCTTACATTTGAGATCCGACGATATAAGTGGATTTTTATCTTTCAGCTTATATCAAGTTTAAAGACTAGGTATTCTAGAATTTGGAACTTTATTTTTTTGTCGATTAACTCCTTAAGTAGATATTGTCGATAACAACAGTTATTTTGAGGTTTACACATTCTTTCGCTTTCTTTCGCTTTCTTTCGCTTTCTTTCGCTTTCTTTCGCTTTCTTTCGCTTTCTTTCGTTTTCTTTCGCTTTCTCTTGTTTTCTCTCTTTCTTTCTCTATAATAAAAGAAGAAAGAGATAATAAGGAAAACAAAAATGGCAAATAAAGAAAACGTAGATGTCGAATATAAGAGAATGTATGTTCAGGAACTGCGTAAAGATATCATTGCATTTGCAAATACAGAAGGAGGAACTCTCTATATAGGAATTGCCGATGATGGCTCTGTAATTGGAGTTGAAGATTCTGATGAGACGATGCTTCGACTAGCAGGAAGCTTAAAAGACAGCATAGCGCCTGATATTATGCCATTTGTTCAAATAAGAGCTATAGAGAAAGAAAATAAAACAATTATCACAGTAGATGTTGCGACAGGTTCTGCTAAACCATATTACTTGAGAGAAAAAGGACTAAAACCTCAAGGAGTTTATGTTCGAAGAGGAACATCATCTCAACCTTTAAGTGAAGATGGCATTAGAGATATGATTGTTGAGTCCTACGGTAAATCATACGAAACAGGTCGAAGTCTTAATCAGGATCTCACCTTTACTAAGCTACAGCAAGAGATGGCAGACAGAAATTTGGAATGCGGTAATGTTCAGATGAGAACACTGAACATGATTGGAGAAGAAGGCCTTTACACTAATCTTGCCCTACTGTTATCAGACCAATGTGAACACACTTTAAAAATAGCTGTTTTTCAGGGGACCGATGATGTCATATTCAGAAACCATCAGGAATTCAGCGGTTCCTTACTGACACAGCTTGAAGATGGATACAATTTTATAGATAAGAATATTGCAGTCAAATCAACAATTGAAGGACTAAGACGCGAAGATGTTAGAGATTATCCTCTTGCGGCAGTCAGAGAAGCATTACTAAATGCAATAATTCATCGAGATTATAGCTTCACTGGAAGCACATTAGTAAACATATATGACGATAGAATTGAGTTTGTATCTCTAGGAGGACTTGTATCTGGTCTATCTATGGAAGCTGTAATGATGGGAGTTTCACAGTCCCGCAACGCAAATCTTGCAAATGTATTCTATAGACTAAAACTGGTAGAAAGTTACGGAACCGGAATAAAACGAATCATGGCGCTATATAAGGAAAGCCAGAAACAGGCTAATTTTGTTTCAGCTCAGGGCGCCTTCAAAACAACAATATTTAACCTTAACTTTAAAGCCAAGCAGGATAATGTAGCAAACTATCAACCGGATGCTGAAAAAGATATTATTTTAAAACTTGCGAAAAATAAAAAAACAATTACCCGTAAGGATGTAGAAGAAGCATTATCTGTTGGTTCAACAAAAGCATATGCCTTATTAACAGAAATGTGCAAAAAAGGAATGCTAACTGTTAGGAAAGCAGGCAACAAAACTCATTACATGCCAACATAACAAGTAAAAAAATCCTGCACCAAAAAGCGATAAATAATGCTAATTTTTAGTGCAAATCAAATTTTTTTATGGTTAATATAAAATTCACATTTACTTTTATAAAAATTTGTTTAATATAAAAACATAGAGTAACAAAAGAGATAAAAAATGACACATTCAGTACAGATTACATTTAAGGCATCATGGTGGCACCTCGCAACGTAGCGGGGATTTTGTGTTTGTACTAACGAAAAGATTCAGATGAAAAACCCGCAAGTAAAATTGCGGGTTTTTTCGTATATACAGGTTGAAATTCACATTAGGAGTCTGATTATGAACTCATTACTAGAAAAGTTATATGCAAAAGAAGATCTTTCCTTTACCGAGACCAACTTAATCTTCAAGGATATCTTCGCTGGAAAAATAGATCCGATTGTATTCGGATCTCTTCTAACCTCCCTCAAGATGAACGGCTATACTGCTGATGAAATCGGCGGAGCTGCAACCGCAATGATTGATGCTGCCCTTCCATTCGAGCGTGAACGCAGCATCGATACCGGTGAAATCGTAGGTACCGGCGGCGACCGTTTAAAGACCATCAACATTTCTACTATTTCAGCCTTTGTCTGCGCAACCTTAGGTCTTCATGTAGCAAAGCACGGTAACACTGCAGTTTCCTCAAAGTCAGGCGCATCAGACGTTTTAACCGAGCTTGGATATAACATCAGAGCAGAAGAGAATGTAACCAGAAGATGTCTTGAAGAGGAAGGCTTTGCATTCTTCTTCGCTCAGAAATACCACACCGGCATGAAGTACGCTGCTCCTGTACGTAAGGCACTAGGAACCTCAACCATATTCAACATTCTAGGACCTCTGACCAACCCAGCACGCGTAAACTATGAGCTATTAGGCTGCTATGACGTAAATCTTCTGGAAACACTGGCAAGAAGCCTGAAGCTAACCGGTGTACAGAGAGCCATGGTAATCAACGGCAACGGCATGGATGAGATTTCAATCTTCGGTGAAACCCATGTATCAGAGCTAAAGAAAGACGGCTCAATCAAGAACTATGTTCTGACCAATGAAGATTTCGGAATCAGGGGGAACTTCAGACAGGAAGATCTTGTAGGCGGTTCACCTGAGGAGAATGCGCGCTCAGCCCGTGCGGTATTGGAGGGTAGAGGCACCGATGCTCATAATGCCGTGGTTGCAGCCAATGTATCAGCAATGCTTTATCTTGCTGAAAAAGTAAACAACTTCAAAGACGGTTATGAGATGGCCTATGACACCATTCGTTCAGGTCGTGCCATTGAGAAGCTTGAAACCATCACCAGAATGTCAAATTCATAATTAAGGATAAAAGATGTTACATACAGAACCACTGAGCAGCGAGGCAAAAGCTTACCCAGGACTTAATTATGAAGGCATTGAGGGTACAGTACTGGCTACCATCATCAACCGCAAGGTTGAGGATGTAAAAGAGATAAATCCTCAGGGCAGCCGAACTCTTCCTAAAGTATCCTTTAAGAACAGTCTGAAAAGAAATTCAAGAAACTTCATCCTTGAGTGCAAGCAGTCCTCCCCTACCTTAGGAGATTTCTGCAGGGATTTTGATCTGGATAAGCTGATTACCTGTTATGAGAAACACGCATGTGCAATCTCTGTTCTGTGTGAAAAACATTTTTTTAAAGGTTCAATTGAATATCTGAAGTTTGTGAAGGCAAAGACCCATCTTCCAGTACTGTGCAAGGACTTTATTATCTGCCGAAAGCAGCTTGATGAGGCTTACATTGCAGGCGCAGATGCCGTTCTTTTAATGCTGAGTGTACTCTCAAAGGAAAAATACCAGGAGCTTTATACCTATGCCAAAGAACTGGGACTGGATGTTCTGACCGAGGTTGACGGCAGAGATGATGCTCTTTACTGCAAAGACCACCGAATCGACATGCATCAACAACCGTGATCTCAGAACCCTGACCATCGACCTTAACAACGCGAGAGAGCTGTCAGCTATCTTTGATGAGAATACCATCGTGGTTTCTGAGTCTGGAATTAAGGAGCACAAAGATCTTATTGACTTAAAACCAATAAAAAACTTCCTCATAGGTTCTTCTCTGACCGGAGACAGCGATGTTGAGTTCAAGGCTAAATCCATGCTTTACGGATTAAACAAGGTCTGTGGTCTTACCACTAGAGAGGCGGTTGAGTGCTGTGCAAAGAATAATGTAAGTATCGGCGGTCTTATCTTTGCAGAAAAATCACCACGCTATGTAAGCGTAGACAAAGCCAGGGAAATCACAGCGGACTATAAGAACGAGCTGAAGTTTGCAGGAGTCTTTGTGGATGAGACATTAGAGAACATGGTAAGAACCGCAAAAGAGGTTGGTCTTAGCTACATTCAGCTGCACGGCAGTGAAAGTCCTGAGCTTATTGAAAAACTGCGTGAAGCTCTGCCTCAGATCAGAATTATAAAAGCCATCAATGTAAAATCAGACTCTGATTTTGCTCTTATTAAAAAATACGACCGTCTCTGCGAGCTCTTTATTCTGGACTCAGCCTCCCCTGGTTCCGGTTCAAGCTTTGACTGGAACTCAATTCCACAAACCGTAAATCGTGAAAAAATCCTGCTTTCAGGAGGAATTGGACCAGATAATGTTGAGCTTGCCCTAAAACAAGGCTTTCTGGGACTGGATTTGAATTCTAAACTGGAAAAAGTTAAAGGTATAAAGGATATCAAACTGATTAACGAAGTCTTTAACACCATCAACAGATACTAAAAGATAAAAAAAAGAATAAATACGGAGTAATAAATGACTATCTTAAATCCATTTTTTGGAAAATACGGCGGACAGTATGTTCCAGAGGTTTTAATCCCTGCCCTGGACGAACTTGAGAAAACCTTTGTTGAATGCAGAGATGATCCACAGTTTCGACAGGAATTATCCGATCTTCTGAAAAAATACGCGGGTCGTCCTACCCCTCTTACTCTGTGCAGAAACCTGACCAAGGGAACCAAGACAAAAATCTTCCTAAAGCGTGAAGATCTGCTTCACGGCGGTGCCCATAAGACCAATCAGGTGCTAGGACAGGCACTTCTGGCAAAGCGCATGGGCAAAACCAGAATCATCGCTGAGACCGGAGCCGGTCAGCACGGTGTGGCAACTGCGCTTATCTGTGCTCTTTTAGGCTTTAAGTGCCGTATCTATATGGGAGCAGTAGATACAGAGCGACAGAAGCCAAACGTATTCCGCATGAAGCTTATGGGAGCTGAAGTTGTACCTGTATCAGTAGGTGCTGCAACCTTGAAGGAGGCCTGCAACGAGGCACTTCGTGACTATGCGGCAAACTTTGAGAATACCCACTACATGATTGGTACCGCAGCAGGTCCGCACCCATTTCCAACCATTGTTCGTGAGTTCCAGAAGATTATCGGTGAGGAGATCCATAAACAGATCATCGAGGAGACAGGTAAACTTCCTGATGCCTGTATCGCCTGTGTAGGAGGTGGCTCCAATGCTATCGGTGTATTCACAGACTTTTTAGATACCGATGTTCCTCTATATGGTGTTGAGCCATACGGTCTGGGTATCGAAACTCCTAAACATGGCGGAACCCTGGCACGAGGTGAGGATGGTATCTTCTTTGGAGCCTATTCCAAGAATCTTCAGACCCGTGATGGTCAGATTAACGAGTCCTATTCCATCTCAGCCGGTCTTGACTTCCCTTCTGTAGGACCTCAGCACGCCTACCTGAGTGAATCAGGACGCGTCACCTACGTTGGTGCCACCGATGATGATGCCCTGGACGCCTTTGTGGAGCTTTCACAGAAGGAAGGTATTATCCCAGCCTTAGAGTCCTCCCATGCTCTGGCCTTTGCCTTAAGACTTATGAGACAGAATCCTGATAAGGAACAGACTCTGGTGGTTAATATCTCAGGTCGCGGCGACAAGGATATCTTTAACGTATCAAACATTCTGGAACAGAAAGGCTGTATAACCTCAAGCGGAATCTCTACTGCCCCACTGAAGGTTACAAAATAAGGAGAAAATATGAACAACCGTTTTGAAAAGAGATTTGCAAAGCTTAAGGAACGAAATGAAGGCGCATTCATGCCATTTGTAACTCTTTGTGATCCTGACAAGGCAACATCCCTTGAGATTTTAAAGAGTCTTTTGAATGGAGGCGCAGATGCCTTAGAACTGGGATTCCCATTCTCCGATCCTTGTGCCGATGGTCCTATCATTCAGAATGCGGACAAGAGAGCATTAAACTCAGGAGCCTCCACCGATGATTTCTTTGAAGTGGTAAAGGATTTCCGCAACGTGGATGATGAAATTCCCATCAGTATCCTGGTATATGCCAATGTAGTGGTTGCCCGCGGCATCAGAAAATTCTTTGCAGATGCAGCTGCAGCCGGTATTGATGCTGTACTGATTCCTGATATTCCAAGCAACATGATTCACACTTCGGGAGATTTTGAACAGGCAGCAAAGGATGCTGGAGTAGATACTGTTCTGATTGCACCACCTAATGCCTCTGATAAAATCCTTGAGACCATCTCAAAACATTCAAAGGGCTATACCTACGTATTATCACGCTATGGCATTACCGGTACCGAGAACACCTTCGGCAAACCAGTAAGAGTAATTGAAAAGATTAAGGAGCTCAACGGAGCCGCTCCTGTTTTAGGATTTGGTATCTCCACTCCTGAACATGTAAGCAAGGCATTGGAGATTGGAGCAGCAGGTGCAATTGCCGGCTCCGCCTGTGTAAAGATCATTGAAGAAAATCTGCATGGTCTGCCTCTGATGCTTGCCAAGCTTGAAGAGTATGTAAGAAGCATGAAGGCTGCAACTTTAAAAGCTTAATCCTCTTTGCAGGTCAGAATTAGTTTCTTCTTGTTTCTGACCTGCCCAATTCCGTGAAATATCCACATTTTCAATAAGATCTTTGTGACAACTCTTTTAAGTTAATAATATTTTACTAGCTGTTTTAGAGTCTAAAACTACAATCAAAACGGATTGTTCCTTTTTTTTGATTGGAGATTATATATGTTTGGCTCTTTTAAGCAGATAACCTGTATAGTTGGAATTTCCTTATCACTGGCATTGACCGGCTGTACAAGTACCACTCAGACTCAGAATCCGACTCTCACCTACTGGACTCCACAGTCACAGGTAGCAAAGGACTTTGTCACTTATGTCAATGAAGTAACTGATCCTAAATCAGGTAAATTCATTCCTAAAGAGGATCGTATTGCTGTCTTTGATATGGATGGAACACTGGTTGGTGAAACCTACCCTTCCTACTTTGACTGGGTTATGTTTACTGAAAAGGTTCTGCGAGATCCAAACTATAAAGCCCCTGCTGACATGAAGAAATTTGCAGCACAGCTTGAGGAAGGATGGAAAAATGGCAAGCTACCAAAAGACGCCGAGAAAATCCATGCTAAATACTCCTTTGAGTCCTTCAAAGGCATGACCATTGATGAAGTTAAAGACTATGCCAGAGAGTTCATGAAGACTGATGCCAAAGGCTTTAACAATCTCAAACGCGGTGATGCCTATTTCCGTCCGATGATTTCTCTGGTTAAATATCTGGAACAGAAAGATTTCACCATCTATATCGTCAGCGGTACAGAGAGAAATATCGTAAGAGTACTTCTGGAGAATGTTCTGGATGTTCCATCAGACAGAATTATCGGTTCAGACGGTGTAATCAAAGCTTCAGGTCAGGGCAGCAAGGATGGACTTGATTATGTATACCAGCCTGATGACAAGCTTATCTACACCGGAGAGTTGATCACCAAGAACGTAAAGATGAACAAGGTACCTATCATCGCAAGAGAAATAGGCAAAGTTCCTGTGCTGTCCTTCGGTAACAGCTCAGGCGATCTGTCAATGTCTCAGTATATCACCAACAACAAGAAATATGAGTCCCGAGCCTATATTCTGTTAGGAGATGATTCACAGAGAGAACATGGAAGTGAGGCCAAGGTAGAGAAACTGAAGAAATACTGTGATGAGCATGGTTTCTATACCATTTCCATGAAGAATGATTTTGCTACAGTATACGGAGATAATGTTACTCTGCAGAAGTAAAGGAGAGATTTAGTAATTTGATATGGAGCAGTAGCAACCAAGCTACTGCTTTTTTTTAACTCAATCTTTCCTGTAAAAAAGTGTAATATTTATTCAATCTTTCCTGTAAAAAAGTGTAATCTTTCCCTAATCTTTCCTGTAAAAAAGTGTAATCTTTCCCTAATCTTTCCTGTAAAAAAGTGTAAGAAAACACTATAATAGTAATATAATTATCTTGTAAAACCTATAATTACGTAAGTTGATTTGGAGATTATACGATGCAGCGTTCAGCTTTAACATCATTAGCACAATGGAAAAATCAGAAAAATCACAAACCTCTTATCATTGAAGGTGCCAGACAGGTAGGAAAAACCTGGCTGATAAAGGAGTTTGGCAGAATATACTATAAACAGACGATTTATTTGCACTTTGATAATAATCCTGAATTAAAGTCAGTTTTTGAATCAGATTATAAAATTCCCAGGATAATTGAAGCTATAGAAATCTTATTCGGAAAAAAAATCATTGCAGAGAATACTCTGATTATTTTTGATGAGATACAGGAATGCCCAAAAGCTTTAACAGCACTAAAATATTTTAATGAAGAAGCTCCACAATACGATATTCTTGCAGCAGGAAGTCTTCTAGGTTTGATTCACCATGAAGGTACAGGATTTCCTGTAGGTAAGGTTTCATTTCTTAAATTATATCCTCTAAACTTTATTGAATTTTCTACAGCTTTAGGTAAAGAAAGCCTTATAAATTTAATTTATAAACAAGATTTTCAGCTAATAAAAACGCTAAAAAATGAATTTGAAAAACTGCTAAAGATGTACTGCTATATTGGAGGTATGCCTGAGGTCGTCAGAAACTTTGTTGAAAATAATGATTATAAGAAAGTAAGAGACATACAGAAAAGCATCCTTAAATCTTATGAGAATGATTTTTCAAAACATATTCCTGCAAATACAGTTGAAAAAATTAGGATGTTATGGCATTCAATTCCATCGCAGCTTGCAAAAGAAAACAAAAAATTTATCTATAGCGCAATAAAAACAGGAGCACGAGCAAAAGAATACGAAATTGCAATTAACTGGTTAAAAGATGCTGGTCTTATATATCAGGTAAATCGAATAAAAAAACCAGATTTACCTCTTATAGCATATCAGGATTTAAATGCGTTTAAACTCTTTATTCATGATGTTGGACTATTGTCGGCACTAACTGATCTTAATGTGAAAACAGTACTTCAAAGAACAGCTATTTTTGAAGAATTTAAAGGAGCAATTACTGAACAGTATGTATTGCAGCAGCTAGTATGTTCAGATAGTGAATTTCCGATTTGCTACTGGTCAAATGACTCTAGCCGTAGTGAGGTTGACTTTGTAATTCAGATTGCTGGTTTGGTTGTTCCTCTTGAAGTCAAAGCGGATAAAAACTTAAAGGCAAAAAGTATTAATAACTTCATTAAAGACTACAAATCAGTAAAAGCTGTTAGAACTTCCCTGGCAGACTTTAAGATTAATGAAAATAATCTATGCGATATTCCTTTGTATGCAATCGGAAATATAGAGCAGATTCTTGCTGAGGAAGTAAATCAAGAAAATAACAGTTAATAAGTCAGTGCTCACCGGAGTGAGCACCAAACACAGACTAGGCCCTGGACAGTTTCAGATCACCTTCACGAACCCAGCCAATCTTCTTTAGAACAGAATTGATTAAAGGACAGATAACAGCAGGCAGAACAAATGAAATCATAAGCAGTCCCATCCAGTCAAAGGAGGTAATTGCTTCCTTTGAACCAGAGGCAATATCATTCACCCAGCCACTGTATACACCAAGCTGCCCTACAAAACCACAGGTACCCATGCCTGATGAAACGGCAGTACCATTCATCTGCAGGCCGAAGAAACAGGTTGCAATTGGACCGGTAATTGCGGAGGTTAGAATAGGAGCAATCCAGATCTTTGGATTTTTAACAATGTTGCTTAGCTGAAGCATTGAAGTTCCGATACCCTGAGATACCAGGCCACCGACGCCATTCTCTTTAAATGACATTACAGCAAAACCAACCATCTGAGCACAGCAGCCGGCAACAGCAGCACCACCAGCAAGACCAGTCAGACCTAGGGCAGCACAGATTGCAGCAGAGGAGATAGGAAGAGTCAGGGCAATACCTACAAGAACACTTACCAGAATACCCATTAAAAATGGCTGTAGCTCTGTTGACATCATTATCAGCTGCCCTAAGGAACTTGCAGCCTTACCGATAGGAGGTGCAATAGCAATAGCCAGAGCCACACCTACAAAAACAGTTACAAATGGAGTTACCAGTAAATCGATCTTTGTTTCCTTTGAAGATGCCTTGCCAAATTCAGCCGCAACAATAGCAATAATCAGAACTGCGAGAGGTCCGCCTGCACCTCCCAGACCATTTGCTGCTGCACCAACAACTGTCAGAGAGAATAAAACCATTCTTGGACTCTTAAGGGCATATCCAATAGCAATTGCCATGGCAGGCCCAGACATTGAGGCAGCGTAACCGCCGATAGTCACAAGAATTTCAATACCAATCTGTCTGCCCAGGGTAGACATGATTGTTCCAATAAGAAGAGAGCAGAAAAGGCCCTGTGCCATTGCTCCCAATGCATCGATACCGTAACGATGCAGAGAAATTTCAATATCTTTCCTTTTAAGGAAAGCAGATAGCGAACTCATCTAATAATTCCTAACATTTTTTTATGAAAATGCGGTCAGAGCAGACCGCAAAACTGCTGATTATTTTAGCATTTTGGAAAGAAATATGAACTTATTTGTAGTCCTGATGATTAAGACAAAATGCAGTTTTACCAAGTTCAAAGTCATTATCCCGTGCAGTTTTACCTAGTTTAAAATAAATATCTAGGAAAGAAGCTTCCTTTAACCGCAGACGAACAGTCTAAATCTGAAAGCACAGACGATAATTAAACTAATCCTGAAAAAAATACTAACTCAGAAAACATAATCGACAAGAAAAGTACGGTTACTGCAAATACTAATAAAGTAGTAGTTCATTCAAGGGACGAGCTTAAAGAGCTAATAGACAGAACTATACAAGAAAAAGGTTATGAATGTGACCTAAATTTCATAGATGTAAGTTTAATAACTGATATGTATGGGATGTTCGAAAAGTCTCAGTTGTTACTGATTTCCTAATTTGTCCTCAAACTGCTATTAAATTCTGTCCATAATAAAAAGTTGCTTTAATATTTTGTCCCTCATATTTATTTAGGGAT
>ONFP01000109.1 GCA_900317105.1 uncultured Succinatimonas sp.
CCTGCTGTTTCTCTGGTCATGCCTGGGGTAATATTACCTGAGACAAAGTTACAGAAATAGAAAAGCATCCATCCTGCTACAACAACATAGAAAGCCATCAGGATATAATTACCTGAAAACTGCCACCATTTGTTGAAATGCCAGTGAGATCCAGGCTGTTCAAGTCTTTCATAACAGTAAGCCATTGAACTTCTTGAAGCTCTACCAATAGCAAGCTCAACCGTAAGTAAAGGAATACCTACAGAAAGCAGGAAAAACAGATATAAAAGAACAAAATACGCACCACCGTACTGACCTACAATGTATGGAAATCTCCAAACATTACCAATACCCACAGCACAACCTGCGGCAATCAGAAGGAAGCCTAGTCTTGTTCTAAATACTTCCCTAGTTCTTACCTTAGTACTCATAGAATTATGTTTCTCGTTATTATTATTTATTAAAAACTGATATATAGCCTTGAATTAAAAGGAAAACAACAATTAAAGGCAATACATATTTGAAATAGAACTTAAATTTATTGGTTAATTTAAATCCCGACCCCTTATTGGTCTCCTTTAAATATTTATCAAATCCCCAGCCATAATTCCATGAGACGTATAAAACGTAGATTATTGCACCAATTTGGAGAATATTCTGAGAAAGAATAAAATCATACAAATCAAGAATTACTGTTCCTTCTCCTAGAGGATGTACATCTGACAATACATTAAATCCGAGGATTACAGGTAAGGACAGAACAAGAATCACAATACAGTTGTAAACAACTGCTTTCTTTCTTGAAATGCTGAAAACATCAATGCTGATACCGACAATATTTTCGAACACAGCGATCAGTGTTGAAACAGCAGCAAATAGCATAAAGATAAAGAAGATACTTCCCCAGATCTGGCCTGCAGCCATATTTGAGAAAACAGAAACCAGAGTAACAAAAATCAGCCCAGGGCCCTGTCCTGGTTCAACTGAGTAGCTAAAGCAGGCAGGGAAAATAATGATACCAGCTAAAATTGCCACTATGGTATCTAAAAGAGTAATCACGGTTGCTTCATAGGTTATAGACTTATTAGAGTTCATATATGAACCGAAAATCTGTAGAGAACCGACACCTAAACCTAAGGTAAAGAAAGCCTGACCAAGTGCGGCATACAATACCTCATAAAGATTCTGTGATGAGATCTTTGAAAAATCAGGCATTAGGTAAAATTCTAAGCCCTTTTCAAATCCTGGTAGAAAAAAAGATCTTGCGGAAAGGAAAATCAGCAGCATAAACAGCAAAACCATCATTGGTTTGGTTATACGCTCAACTCCTTTTCTAACACCGCATGCACATACAGAGAAGCCAACCACAGTAACAATGACAGTACAGATTATCTGAGTAACAGGATCAGCAAGTATTCCCCCAAAAACGGCGCCTGAATCAGCCTGGCTCATAGGAGAAGAAGTAAACTCACCTAACAGCATTTTTGAGGAGTAATAAAACATCCATCCTGTAACCATGGTATAGAAAGCCATCAGGATATAATTACCCGTGATCATGAAATATTTGCAGATATACCATTTTTTGTTAGGAGTCAGAATTTCAAAAGAACGACCAATAGATCTTCTTGAAGCTCTACCAACAGAAAGCTCAATGGTTACAAGAGGGATTCCTAGCAGAATCAGGAATGCAATATAGATAAGTACAAATAAAGCGCCGCCATACTGACCAGTGATATAAGGGAAACGCCATACATTTCCAAGACCGATTGAACATCCTGCAGCAATCAGAAGGAAACCAAGTCTGGAAGTAAACTGTTCTCTATTATTGTTTTGCGTACTTGTCATTTTTTTTTCTCACAAAAAAGGCCCGTATTTTTAACGAGCCTTGTTTTATTTAACATAGCACAAGCAGAAGATTATTCTTCGCGTGGGCTATTCTCATATGGATTTGGCAAATCCTCAGATGAGGCCTGAACATAAGTGTTCTCTGCTGGCTCAGCATCTTCATCCAAATCAACTTCTGGAGCTGAATCCTGTTCTGTCTTCTGCTCATCAGCTTCAGTCTTTGCATTCTCAGCTTCAGCTAATGCCTTGATTGATAAGCGGATTCTTCCGGTATTATCAATATCCAGAACACGAACACGAACTTCATCACCAACACATAGATAATCATTTACATTCTCTACACGCTCTTCGGTGATCTGAGAAATGTGTACAAGACCATCTCTGCCTGGAAGAATGTTAACAAAAGCACCAAAATCAGTGATTCTTACAACTTTTCCATCATAATCCTGACCAACTTCAACTTCAACTAAAAGATCATTAATGCGCTTAATTGCAGCATCAGCAGAAGCTAAAGAAGAAGCAGAAATCTTTACAGTACCATCATCATCGATATCAATCTGTGAATTGGTATCTGCCTGAATTGAACGTACGTTAAAACCGCCCTTGCCGATAACTTCCTTAACCTTGTTTGCAGGAACCTTAATGGTTACTACACGTGGAGCATAAGGAGAAAGAGTTTCACGAGGACCAGGAATTGCCTTCTGCATTACATTCAGTAAGTGAATTCTTGCAGCATGAGCATCAGTTAATGCATTCTGCATGATTTCACGGGTAATACCGTCTGTCTTGATATCCATCTGTAGAGCGGTAACACCGTCACGGGTACCGGCTACCTTGAAGTCCATATCACCTAAATGGTCTTCATCACCCATAATATCGGTCAGAATTGCAACTCTGTCATCTTCTTTAACAAGACCCATTGCAATACCGGCAACAGGAGCCTTGATAGGTACCCCAGCATCCATCAGTGATAGACATCCTGAACATACAGATGCCATTGAAGATGAACCGTTTGACTCAGTAATTTCTGAAACGACACGGATTGAATATGGGAACTTCTCCATCTCTGGAAGCACTGCTTTTAAAGCTCTCTTGGCAAGACGACCGTGACCGATTTCACGACGCTTTGGAGAACCAATAAGACCAATCTCACCAACACAGTATGGAGGGAAATTATAGTGAAGAATAAATCTGTCTGAACGAACACCTGACATATCTTCAAAAGTCTGAGCATCTCTCTCAGAACCTAAAGTACAGGTACCAATAGACTGAGTTTCACCACGGGTGAATAATGCAGAACCGTGAACACGTGGAAGAATACCAGTTGCAATGGTAATTGGACGAATCATTCTTAAGGTACGACCATCGATACGCTTTTCACCTGAAAGGATTCTCTCACGGACAATATTACGCTCTAATTCAAAGAAAATCTTAGCGATTTCATTGTCTTTCTCAGCCCACTCTTCGTGCTCTGCCTTTAGTTTCTCAGTTGTATTCTTCTGAATTTCAGCAAGCTTATCCTGACGCTCTAACTTATCTACGATTCTGAAAGCATCACCTACAGCCTGCTCTGCATCAGCCTTAACAGCCTCGATTAAAGCAGTGTTCTCCTCTGGCTTTACCCAATCCCAGACAGGACGGTTAACCTTCTTGGCAAACTCTTCAATCTCTTTGATTACAACCTGCTGCTGCTCGTGACCGTACATAACAGCACCAAGCATTACTGACTCTGGTAAGCAGTTAGCCTCAGACTCAACCATCACTACAGCTTTCTCTGAACCTGCAACAACAAGATCAAGATCTGAAACCTTTGACTCTGAAGTTAATGGGTTTAAAACATACTGACCATCAATATAACCTACACGAGCTGCACCCAAAGGACCATTCCATGGGAGACCGGATGAAGCTAATGCTGCTGAAGCGGCAATAATAGAAATGATGTCTGTAGGAATTTCAGGATTTGCTGACATAACAGTAACAACAACCTGAACCTCGTTTACGAAACCATCTGGGAATAATGGACGTAATGGACGGTCGATAAGACGAGAAATCAAGGTTTCACCTTCTGTTGCACGGCCTTCTCTACGGAAGAAACTTACAGGGATTTTACCTGCTGCATAAGAACGTTCCTGATAATTAACTGTTAGAGGGAAGAAATCTCTACCTTCAACTTCTTCTTTTCGGTTGCATACTACAGTAGCAAATACAGTAGTATCATCCATTGATGCCATAACAGCAGAATCTGTCTGACGACCAATTGCTCCAGTTTCTAATGTAATAGTATGACGACCATATTTAAAGGTGTGAACTATTGGCTTTAAATTCATCGATTATTATCTCCACTTTTTTCCCACTTTTGTTTGCCTCTTTCGTGGGAATTCACTTTATCACTACCAGATGCGGATACCCTTTTTTCTTCTTTTACTTACCTAAAAAAAGGAAAGCCTCATATTCCAACAGTGTTACAAAAAAGCTGAAACTAGTTTCAGCATATCCTCAAGGATAAAGACTCATCCTTAAAAAATTTCTTTTTACTCTAAACGGTAAAACAAACTGATTGCCAAGCCCAAAAATCAAAGATCTTTATTACTTTCACTTTGTATTAACAAGCAAGTTTATCTGCAATATTATCACACAGATACATTTTCAAATTCTTGCTTTTGATAATGTTTTTGTAAGTTTTGAGATCTTTCTCGCGACTGAAAAAGGAATTTCTGCGGATTGAAGAATAAAGTAAACAAATAAACTGCTACAAATCCAAATATCCACTCACCTGTGTGACATACTCCCCTACTATAGAGGTAGGGGCTTCCTGTTCGATTGATCCAACGACCAAAGCAGTGAGCTTTTACCTCACAACAGGCTATCCCCGAGTGCCCCTCGGTTCTTGTTTTATCTGATTCAGCAAAAGTCTTTTGCCTTCTTTTAGAAGATTTACTGCCGCATTGATATCTCTGTCATGTTTTGTTCCACAGTGTGGACAAATCCATTCTCGTAAGGATAAATCCCTGGTTTCCTTATTCTGATATCCACAGACAGAGCAAAGCTGTGAGCTTGGATAAAACTTATCCACCTCTACAAGATATTTGCCCTGTCTCTGAAGTTTATAGGAAAGCATTTCTATGAAACTGCCAAAAGCATTATCATGAACTGATTTTCCAAAATTCAGACTTTGCGACATACCATTCATATCAA
>ONFP01000129.1 GCA_900317105.1 uncultured Succinatimonas sp.
TCGCTCATTGGGCATGGATCATCCTGAGGGATTTCATACTTGGCTGACAGGTCTTCATGATTTGCGATTTTCACAACGGTGATACGTACTTTGCACATATTATTTTCTCCGTATGTATGTTTGATGTAGAAATTTTTTATTATTTTTTTTCTTTAATAAAAGCTTTTTTTGTTTTTTTCGCAAGAAATGGAATTCGTTTTTTGGAGAGTCCGCACAGCATATTATTCAATTTTTACAGATTTTCTTAAAAAACATAAAGACAGGCTAAGAGCCTGCCGATAACTGCATTAGTTAACAGTTTTAAAAAGAAATTCAGAGATTGCCCCGTGTTTTTTGGAGCAATTTCAAATAACCTGAAAAAAATAAGGATAATCTTCAGCTCTATATCTATAATTTGATAGATCCAGATGATTTTTTCAGGTTTTTTCAATAGATAGTTTGGTGAAAGAACATGGCAGGACTGATAGACAGTATTGAACAAAAAACAGGAATCGTAGGACAGAACCGCATGGAGATGCTTCTGTTCAGACTTCCAAATAATCCACAGCTTTACGGTCTGAATGTTTTTAAGATCCTTGAAATCGTTCATTGCCCTCATATTACAATTCTGCCTAAACTGCATCAGTCAGTAATCGGTGTGATTGATGCCCGTGGAATCACCTCGTCTGTTATCGATCTGAGCTTTGCCATGGGAGGACCTGCCACAAGGAATCTGGACAAGCAGCTGCTTTTAATGACCGAGTACAACAAGTCAATTCAAGGTTTCGTGGTCAACCGTGTAGAGCGTATCGTGGATATCAGCTGGGATAAGATTAAGCCTGCTCCTCAGGGGGTTGGTCAGAAATCCTATCTGGTTGCTGTAACCGAATTTGATAAGGAACTGGTGGAAATCATCGACGTTGAGAAGATCCTTTCCGAAATTTCACCGGACAAGAGAGTTATTACCGACCATCCTGATGATGTTAAGGCACATCTGCAGGAAATCATCAGACCTAATGCCAAGATTCTGGTTGCCGATGACTCCAAGATCGCCTTAAAACAGACCGTCAATACCATCAAGAGTCTCGGTCTTGAGGCAATTGAGGCTCACGACGGCAAGCAGGCACTGGATATTATCAACAAGTACCAGGCTGAAGGTAAGCTCAGTGAGATTGAACTGCTGATTTCGGACGTTGAAATGCCAGAACTCGACGGTTACTCACTGTCTGCTGCTATTCGCAGAAATCCTTTATTAAAGGAACTGTATGTTATTCTGCATACCTCAATTTCCGGTGTCTTCAATGAGAGTATGCTCAAACGCGCAGGCGCCAACGGATTTATCGCAAAATTTGATCCGGAAATTCTGTCCTCCACCATTATCGGTGCCATTGAATCCCTTCACAACGGCTTCAATCCAGCCGAGGGCGTTCTGGAGAATATTGATAAAGCCAAAGAAGCAAGTGACAGCTTCAAGTATGACAAGAGCAAAGGAAGTTAGAGATTAACCAATTCTCTCTCAAAGATCCTGAGGAGTTATGGAATTCCTCAGGATTTTCTTTTTTTGAAGTGAGATTTCTGGACCTTGAAAACTTCAGTGTCTGAGGACCTATTCCTTGATAGGCATATAGAAAAGCTCTCCCCAGTCATGATCCTTCTTATAGTTCATCATCATAACCAGCAGCATTGAAGGGATCAGATCGCTCATAAAGCCTACCGCATCCTCGATTGTCTCACGGTTTAACCTGCTGCCGCAGGAGGAGCCGCCATGCATCAGCTGGTTGCGAATTACATACAGACGATCAAAAACAATGGAGAGAATAGTGCTTACATCCATTTTTATACGGCAGTCGTTGTACTTCTTCACGGAAGCTGCCAGAGAACGGTCCCAGTCAGCCGCATTTTTATCACCTTTGGAATAATCCCAGAACTTCTGGAAGGTGAATTTGTTTTCTACCAGAAAGGAGATTCTCATGGCGTACTTGCCACAGACCACAGATGCCAGAAGATTTATCGAGTCCAGAGAAATAATCTTTTCAATAAAGTTCTTAAAGGCATACTTTTCACTGTTGGTGTGATCCATTGGCGGAAGGGATTTGCCATAAGCGGCATTAAAGGCAATCCACAGACAGATAAACTTCATATCAAGATCACCGTCCTCGGTGTACGTATCGGCTTTTCTTAGCCAGGTCATTGAACGATGAATGCGGGTACGGAAAGTCTCGTCGAAGCTTAGTTTGCGCTCCTGATAGTATTCATTTGTTTTTGTCAGCATAGTATCTTACCTCTCTCTTAATTTTAGGAAGCACAAAGAAAGGTGGGTTTGGCAGAGGTCAAATAATCAGGTTATTTTCTGAGTTATCTTGAAGAGATTCGTTTTATTTTTTGTAACTATTTATTTTATAAAATGTTTTTGTTTAACTTTAGCTCTTTCTCTACTTTCGCAGTTAATTTTGTACTGCAGAATGTTATATAACCTTGATAAACTCGGGGGGTAGCTCTTTAATAAATTATACAAATATCTGTCTTACCTGAATTTATAAGGCTGTTGCTGGAATTAAATCTTTTAGATCCTTTTTCCAGTGGTTTATAAATTCAACAACGTAACAGGTTAAACCTCCGAACCAGTTTCGGATTAGTGATGAGATTTCTCTTCTAACTGCTTTTATCTGGTCACCAGTTATAATCTTCTTTCTAGCGAGAACTTCTGGAAGAGTTCTTATTGAGGCAATTAGAATTAGTAGACTATGTGCTATAGGCATTTCCCTAATCTGATCCTGGATGCATTTTCCAAGAGCGCCAATAGCTCTAACATCTGATTCGATTCTTCTTTTGAATTCTAGGAAAGATGCTCTTATACATGAGAGATTGGCAAAAGCAGCAAGGTTGTCAAACTTTACTGAAATTGATTCAGAGCCTAATCCCAGATACTGTTTCTGATTTTCAAAATTGACCTCAATTTTCCACCTTCTGGAGTAGTATTTAACAATCTGCTCGTCAGATAAAGTTAGGTCTGTTGAAGAAATAACCACGAACTCATCTGGATTGTTACGGTTGCTGACAAAAACAAGTTTCAGCTTGATACCTTCAGAGATTTTCTCATTTGCTGTCGCAGCAACAACTGTTACAGAGAATAGAATTGCATTGTTAATTTTTTTGGTCTTTCTTTTTGAGGAGTTAACCTTCATTTTCTCGGCAATACTTTGTAATGTTCTGTATTCAGTGGCGTTACCACGATTATTTAACAGGTAGTATTTGCGGTGATCCTGTTTCAGCATTCCAATAATGTTCAAACCGAGAGGTGTAATGTTTTTTAACAGAGACTCGTAGTTGAACCAGGAATCAAACAGGACATAGTTTGCATTAAATCCATTTTTGGTAGCTCTCTTTATCCAGCTGACAACAAGTTCAGGCTTAGTACGTTCTAGTGCCTCGGTTCGGATTTGTGAAACGTGTGTCCTTTTATCCAGACCTGTTTTACAAATAGCATCAGGGCAGGCTTTTTGAGTATGTTTTTTCTGAAAAGCCTCACTCTCTTCATCGGAAGCAAGAAGTTTTGAACCAAGTGGTATGTAGGATTCTCCGTCAGTCCATCCCATCTGTAGACAAGAATAACCTCGTACAGAACAACCTTCATTATGATCGAAGGTCCATGTACAGAGCTCCATTTTCTTAGCCTTAGGATATTCAAGAACGGAATCATCAAAGACAAAACAGTATCTGTTCTTTTCTCGGTTGGAGTTGAGAGAATCTATTTTTTTGTAGGCTTCATGAGCAACATTTAATGACAACTGTTCCCAGTTTCCATTAGTTCCCTCCATGAATCTATACATAGAAGACTCACATACAGGAAGAAGGTTACCTGCAGAAGAGGTTGCTGCAGCATGAAGGTTCTCCGCAATAAAACCTGAGGAGATGGCTCCAATAATCATGTCATTGGCAGAAGGTCCACGTTTTTTCTTAAATCCAGCTCTTGTAATACATCTTTTCAACTGAAGTTTTTTAAAAAACTTATTAAGAGGGTTAA
>ONFP01000014.1 GCA_900317105.1 uncultured Succinatimonas sp.
GTTAAAGGTATGATGGCAAACCATAAGCTTTCCAGAGCAATCAGTGATGTTGGTTTCTACAATATCAAGGAAAAGCTTATCTACAAAATGGAGTATAAATGTAGGAATCTACAGGAAGTGGATAGATTTTATGCAAGTTCTAAGATCTGCAGTAAGTGTGGCGCACTGAAAAAAGATTTAACGCTCAAAGACAGAGTATATGAATGTCCTGAATGTGGATTGACAATAGATCGCGATCTGAACGCAGCGATTAATCTTAGACAAAAGATAAAAATCGTAGGGGAAGCTATCTCCGAACTGAAGCCTGTAGAGCTGACGGCTCTGTTATCTGATTTAGCAATAAATGGGATAACAACCAGCAGTGTTGAAGCAGGAATTTGGTAAAAGCCTATAAATTTATAGCTTTTTATATATTTTTATAGGTTTTTGTAGATCCAAACTAGCGGAGTATATTCCTGGATAATTCTGATTGTCTTCAGTTATGTTTCTGAATTCTTTTCTAATCTCTTCGTTAGGAATGTGAACAGCAAAAATTTTGTCGTTATCAATACCTTTTAGTTCTGAGTCAGGAACAATCGCTAGATAACCCAAATGAATCAGAAGAGTTAAAACATCGTTCTTGGTTTCAAAGGTTGTCATATCATTGTGGAATTTTGCAGTATTTACAACAACCTCATTACCTGCAATAAGTTTTACAATCTCGTCTCGAAGTCCTTCCATATTTAAATCAATATATCTGCGAAGACTCTCAAATGTTTCTGTCTGTGTCCAGTAACTAGAGAACTTTTTCCTTTGAATTGCTTTTACAACAGAATTTGGATTATAAAGATGCAGTGATTCATCAAAAGAATAGCCGTCATACCATTTTTTCATGGTATTAACATCAATCTGGTATGTATCGCAAAGATTGATAACTTCATCCTTTGTAAAGCCAATATATGATGCATATTCACCAGGATCAGTCATTGAATATTCATCAAACATATTAAGCGCACTGTGAGAACCGTATTTCTTGATTGGAAGAATACCTGTCATGTAGGCTAGAGCAACATAGCTCTGATCTTTTAGTAGGACTATTAGATAATCCAGGTATTTCTTTATTCCTGTAGCATCAGTTTGCTTCTCTCGCAGGATGCAGTCCCATTCATCGATAATGAATACAAAACCTTTTTTGATCTGTTCGTTTCCATCATTTGATTGCTGATAGACACAGTCTAAAACATCGTAAAGTTCTGTAAATTTACTTACATCAATTGAAGGGTACTGTTCGCAGATTTCCTCTTTTATAAAGTTATTCAGATCGTTCAGCATCTGATCAATATCATTTTTGGCTCTGGAGAGAAAACGCTGCATATTGATAAAGATGGTGTTGTATTGATTCAGGTGTTTCTTATATGAATCTGATTTTGCTATTTTTAGGTTATCAAATAGAAAGGAACTGTCTGTATCTTTTGAATAATAGGCGCAGAGCATATTTGCAGTAACTGATTTTCCAAAGCGTCTTGGTCTGCTGATACAGATGTATTTCTGGGTGGTACTGATATTTTCATTTAGAATGGCAATGAGATCTGATTTATCAATGTATATCTTTGCATTTAATGATTCTTGATATTTTTCAAATCCTGGATTTAAATATGAAGCCATTCCACTATCTCCTGCTTTTATTCTCTATTCTAGCAGATTCTTCTTGCTTATCAGCAAGCAGAGTATTGGGGCTTTAGATCTGGAGCCTTTAATATTATTCAAATTATGCTGAGAAAGAATAACTGCAAAAATAGCTCTTAGATCAGCTTCTTTCTCTGCGAGGATGATTCAATGCCTAAAGCCTCTCTGTATTTTGCTACAGTTCTTCTGGCAACATTCATTCCTTTCTCTAAAAGCAGTTCAGACAGTTTGCTGTCAGAGAGTGGCTTGCGAGGATTCTCACCTGCAATCAGATCTTTGATGAAGGACTTAACTGCAGTTGCGGAAGCGGCACCGCCGTCATCGGTTCCTACAGAGGAGGAGAAGAAGTACTTGAGTTCGAAGGTGCCCTTAGGGGTATAGATGTATTTTTCTGTAGTGATTCTGGAAATAGTGGACTCATGCATCTCAATTTCTGTTGCCACATCATTGAGAACCATTGGCTTCATTGCAGATGGTCCTTTGTCCATGAATTCAGTCTGGTGAGCAACAATACAGCGGGAAACCTTCAGTAGGGTCTCATTACGCTTTTCAAGGCTGGATATAAACCAGTTTGCCTCCTGCAGATGAGATTTAAAGAATTCCTTCTCCTGAACTGTTCTGGCCTGTTTTGAAAGCTGACTGTAGGCTTCGTTGATCCTGATGAGAGTATTGGCTGAGGAATTCAGTTCAGCTGTATAGTTGCCATCTGATGTCTTTACAACAATAACATCCGGAATAACAAAATCGGTTTTTTTGGAAGGGGCAAAATTACCTGGTCTTGGGTTCAGCTTCTGCAGAACCGCAATGATTTCCTTAAGAACATTTTCCTTAATGGACATCTTCTGACAGAGACTTCTGAAATCTCTGTTGGAAAGCAGATCTGAGTATTCTGAAATAACTTTGATGGCCAGATCTCTGTATGGGGTTGAGCTGTCCATTTCATGGAGCTGAATCAGCATACACTCGGCAGCATCTCTTGATGCCACTCCCAGCGGATCATAGTGCTGAACAAGCTTTAGAATTGCTTTGACATCATCTAGAGTGGTTTCAGGATCATCTTTCTGCACTGAGCTTAGGATATCCTCAAGTGATTCGGTGATATAGCCTGAGTCATTGATTGCATCAATAATATTCATGGCTATAAGCTTATCAGTTCCTTCAAGAGGGGACATCTCCAGCTGGAAAATCAGGTGGTCTCGTAAGGTTTCTGTGGTTTCACCCTCATAGATATCGTTGTTCTCTATGGCCAGGCCTTTGGAGCTCTTGTTGATATAGTCATCGTTACGGATTAGCTCATCTTCTTTAACAGAGGTGACGTTGTTTTCTTCAACAGCTGTATCCTCGTTTGAGGTACTCTGACTTTCTGATATGGATGAAGAATTGGAATCTCTGAAAGGATCGAAATTCTCGTCTCCATAATTGTCATGTTCAATCATGGAGTCTGAGGTATTGCTTGCTGAGGAATCGTTGTCGAAGGGATCAAAGCCGTCGGAATCTGACTGCTCTTTTTCCTCAAGAGCTTCTAATGACTCGTCATTTGAGTCAGAAGAGACTTTCTCTAAAAAGGGATTTTCTTCAAGAACCTGCTGAATTTCCTGCTCAAGCTCAATAGATGACAGCTGCAGCAGCTTGATAGCCTGTTGCAGTTGAGGCGTCATTGATAATGTCTGAGTCTGAGCTGTTCTTAATTGCAGCGCGTTTCTTATTCCTGCCATAAATCCCTTATGTTTTATTACATTGAGAAGTCTTTTCCTAGATATACATCCTTTACTTTTGTGTTGCTTAGAACTTCGTCCGCAGTACCCTGCGCGATAATCTGTCCTGCATTAACTATATATGATTTTTCACAAACATCCAAAGTTTCACGGACATTATGATCTGTAATTAAGATGCCGATCCCTCTATTTCTCAAATGAAGGATAATCTCTTTAATATCGTTAACTGAAATAGGATCAACACCTGCAAAAGGCTCATCCAGCAGAATGAATTTAGGATCAGCGGCCAGAGCTCTGGCGATTTCAACACGGCGTCTCTCTCCACCAGACAGGGACATACCGGAATTGTCTCTTAGTCTTGCAATGTTGAATTCTTCTAGCAGCTCATTAACCTTTTCTTCACGCTGAGCCTTTGTCAGATTAGGTACAAGCTCCATAACGCCCATCAGGTTCTGATAAACAGTAAGCTTTCTGAAGATGGAGTTTTCCTGTGGAAGATAGCCAAGACCGGCTCTGGCTCTGGCATGCATAGGCAGAGAGGTAATATCCTTGCCGTCGAGAATGATGTTTCCGCCTTCAGAGGAAACAATACCAACAATCATGTAGAAGGATGTTGTTTTTCCTGCTCCGTTAGGACCTAAAAGGCCAACGATAGAACCGCTCTCAACATCTAGGCTGACATCTGAAACAACAGTTCTTTTCTTATAGGTTTTCTTTAAATGTAAAGCCTGTAATATACTCATTCTTATTTCCGGTAGGTATTATTTTTTCAGTTCCTGAGGCAGGAATGTGCTCTGTACTCTTCCGCCCTGGCTGTTTTCATTTGATGCTTTTAACTGTCTTGTTACAGTATTGTACTCAATTCTCTCGCCATCAACATGAGAGTTGTCTTGCCAGATTGTAGCTCTACCGATAAGGATCAGCAGATTCTTCTCTGGCAAATACTGAATAATTGATGACTGAGAGTGAACCAGCTTGCCGTCATCCTGGAGCTGTTTAAAGGTCGCAGGTTTGCCGTAGGCTTTAACTTCCTGGAGTTCACCCTTACTGTTTCTGGATAACTCAGCCTTATCAGCATGCAGTTCCATACTGCCCTGAGTGGCAACTACATCCTTGATAAAAATAGCTTTGTTGGATTCAAAATCTGCAATCTGCTCCTTTGAGATAATATTCAAAGGCTGCTCAGTATCGTCCTTTAATGCATATGCGCTTTGTGATGCAAGGGCTATCATCAGTAGAACTAACTTAGTCTTTCTTGCTCTTTGGATAATATGTAGCATGTGGTTTTCCCTTATAACTCATCACATTATTTGATAGATTGAATTTAAAATTGGTGCCTTCGGTCTGGAACACATGTCCGTAAATGGTTACAAGATCTTTGGAGGTTACTTCATCAGTTGCAAAGCTGTAGACAAGATTATCTGCAGTTGCCTTGTCGATGACTGCATCCTTAAAACCAGGATAGATGACTACATCGCCATTTACAATGGCGTAGTCATTGGACTTCATTTTGCCTTTCTGGCCCTTAAGATGCCAGATATTAGGATTGTCAGCATCCTTGTAGTTGTAAGCTGTGATCAGCGGATCATCAAAATGGTACATATTTCCCTGATCGTAGAATTCTGTTCTGCTTGCAATCATGGTTCTGGTTATTTTTCCTGTTTTATCAAACAGGGTTCCGTTAGAGTCTGTTGCAATAAATGTAGGCAGCCCAGACATATCCTTAACTTCCTGTGTTTTTAAAGTTAAGGTATAAAGGTAAATGGCTGACGATATGAAAGCAAAAAGTACCGTAATCAGTATCGATTTTTTAGTAACGTTCATCTACAAATCCACCATCCGGATTCAGGATCCCCTTTGACATTAAAATCAGATCGCACAGTTCTCTTACTGCACCATAGCCTGCATTACAGGTAGTTATATAATCAACCTGTGATTTGATGAAAGGATGGGCATCATGGGGACAGACACTTAAACCGGCAATTCTGAACATTGGCATATCATTGAGATCATCTCCGATGCATACTGCCTCATCCGGAGATATATTCAGTTTTTCACATAAATTTGTCAGGGCAGTGTTTTTTGATTTCTCTCCCTGAATGATGTGCTGAACCTTGAGATCCTGCATGCGTCTTGCAGTCAGATTTGCCTCTCTGCCGGTGATAACTGCACACTCGATTCCTTCTTTAACCAAAGTATGGATTCCAAAACCGTCCTTAGTATTAAATCTTTTTAACTCTAGATTTTCATTGTCATAGATAATGCCGCCGTCAGTTATGGTTCCGTCCACATCAAATGCCAAAAGCTTGATGGTTGACAGACGGGTCAGAAATTCTGCGTCAACTTTTCCATAGCAGGTATTAACGGTAGTAACTTTTTTCATATTATTCCGGTATTTTCTTTGGATAAAAATCATCCAGATGTAAAAATAAACTCAGTACATTTTTCAATGTACCAACTTTAAGTTTAATTGATAAATTAAAGACTAGAAAAAACATGCGTAATTATAACAACTATTAATGTGATTTTGCGACCAACAATATTCATATTGTTGTCTCTATATATGGACAATTTCGCCTATACTGAATTTATGTGCCTTATTAATTTGGTACAATGCAGGTATCATAAGAGATTAATTTTGAGTATTTTTATCGGGTATCTGTTTTTTACCTATACTCTGATTAAATTCTCTGTTATCCGTATATAAAAAAAATTAAATGTGTTTATGAGTGAAATCCTAAACGAAGATAGTCTTATTAAAGTTAATAACGTATCTTTCTCGTATGCCAGTAAGCAGATTTACAAGAATCTGTCGCTGAATATCCCTAAAGGAAAAATTACAGCGATTCTCGGACCTTCAGGTACTGGTAAAACTACGATCCTAAGACTGATAGGTGCACAGCTTGTCCCAGATGAGGGGACAATCGAATTTGACGGCATCAACGTTCATTCACTGAAAAGAAATGAGCTTTATGAACTCAGAAAAAGAATGAGTATGCTTTTTCAGAGCGGAGCTCTGTTTTCAGATATGAATGTTTTTGACAATGTCGCTTTTCCTATCAGAGAACACACAGCTCTTCCTGAAGAGTTGATTCATGATGTAGTTTTAATGAATCTTGAGGCCGTAGGAATGAGAGCTGCTGCCTATCTGTACCCTTCAGAGCTTTCAGGCGGTATGGCACGACGTGCCGCACTTGCCCGTTCTATTGCTCTGGATCCTGATCTCATCATGTATGATGAGCCTTTTGTTGGTCAGGATCCTATTACCAAAGGCGTACTGGTTAAGCTTATTGCTGATATCAACAAATCCTTAGGCAAAACTTCAGTTGTTGTAACACACGATGTGAAAGAGATACTCGAAGTTGCCCACTATGTCTATATTCTTTCGGAAGGTTCGGTTTTAGGAAGCGGAACTCCACAGGAGATTGTAAACAGCAGTGATCCTAGAGTTATTCAGTTTATTCAGGGCGATTTTGATGGTCCTTATGCTTTTAAACTAAAAGGCTCTCAGAATTATATCGAGGAGCTGTAATGTTAGAATTATTTGGTATTTTAGGAAGATATGCGTTGAAAAAGATCTCCTCTTTAGGGAGATCTACAATCATTTTTCTTCATTCAATCATAGCGATACCTAACCTAAAAAAATCATTTCCTTTACTGATAAACCAGATTTATTTTGTTGGTGTTCAGTCCATCATTATCATTCTGGTTTCAGGACTGTTTATCGGAATGGTTTTAGGTCTGCAGGGCTTTAATATCTTAAAGGATTTTATGGCTACAGGTTCTCTGGGAACCCTTGTGGCTCTGTCTATCATCAGAGAGCTTGGCCCTGTGGTTACCGCACTGCTGTACGCAGGTAGAGCAGGTTCTGCACTGACAGCTGAAATTGGTCAGTTAAAGGCTTCTGAGCAGCTTTCAGCCATGGAAATGATGGCGGTTGATCCTCTCAGACGAATCATTGCTCCAAGATTCTGGGCCGGTCTTATCAGTATGCCTATTCTCTCGTTGCTTTTCTGTCTTATCGGTATATATGGCGGAAAGCTTGTTGGTGTTGACTGGCTTGGTATTGACGATGGTATTTTCTGGTCAGGTATGCAGGCCAGCGTCGATCTTACAGAGGATCTGGTTCCAATGATTATCAAAGCTGCAGTCTTTGGTTTTGTCTGTACCTGGATTGCTCTTTTCAACGGTTATGACTGCCGTCCAACTTCTGAGGGTATCAGTAGAGCTACCACCGCTACAGTTGTGCAGTCATCATTAGCGGTTTTAGGTCTGGATTTTATTCTTACAGCATTAATGTTCTAGTAGGTAATTAGTAATGAAATATTTAAAAACAGAAATCATGGTTGGCATTTTCATGCTGTTAGGCATTATCGCTGCATGTGTTCTTGCTCTGCAGGTTGCAGGTCTGGTATTAAATTCCAAAGCAGAACTGTATACAGTCTATGCCAAGTTTGAGAATATCGGTTCATTAAGATTACGTGCTCCTGTCAGAATCGGCGGTGTTGCCATCGGCAGAGTTACCGCCATCAATCTTGATGGTGAGAGTCTGACTCCGGTTGTAAGTATCGGTATCGAGAAAAAATTTGATAAAATCTCCAGCGAATCAAAAGCCAGCATTCAGACCTCTGGTATTATCGGTGAGCAGTATATTGCCATTACTCCAGGCTTCTATGATGAGGATCTTGGAACCACCTATCTTAAGAATGGTGATTACATCACCGACACCGGTTCAGCTGTCGTGCTTGAGGATCTGATTTCAAAGTTTTTATTTAATTCCTCACAGGATGCCGAAAAATCAAAGGCTAGTGCTGCAGAGACAACCACAGATTCAAACACTGATTCAACTAAGGAATAGGGTAGTTTTACTATGAAAAAGATTATTGCGCTTTTATCAGCTTTTATCGTTCTTATGTTCAGTTTCACCGCTCAGGCAAATTTTGACATGAGCAATCCTTATCAGCTGGCAAATGATGTTGCTGTAAATACCGTCAAGGAAATTAAAGCCAACAAGGATAAGATTTCTGACAATGCTGTTTCCGAGAAGATCATTCAGGATAATCTGTTCCCTTATATCGACATCAAATATGCAGCCTACAAGGTAATGGGAACCTCTCTTAAGACTCTTTCCAAGGAAGACAGAGAGAAGTTTACCAATGCATTTGAAAAATACATGAAACAGAGCTTTGTTTCAGTTCTTTCAAAGTACACCAATCAGGAAATTGTTCCTTCAGAGGTAAAGAGTGTTCCTGAAAGTGAGTCTCTGGTTTCTGTAAAGATGATTATCAGAGAGAGCGGTAAAAAGGATTTAGAGCTGGTTCTGAAGATGCGCAAGAATTCAAAGACCGGTGAGTGGAAGGCCTTTGATCTTATCGGCGAGAACATTTCCATGCTGGATGCCAAGGTTTCAGAGATTTCTCCAATCATTAAGAATCAGGGCGTAGATGCAGCCATTGCAAAACTGAATTCAACAGATAACAAATAAGCAGAGTTCCTGGTGGGTTATGGATAATCTTACAGAATTAACCTTTACTACTGTGCCAAAGCTGTGGAAACAGCGAGATGAAATCTTCAAGAATTCAGTTTTTGATATGCAGAATATCAGAAAGATTGATGCGGCCGGTGCTGCCTATCTGGTGCAGTGGGCCAAGTCTTTAGACAGTAAAAAGATTAAATTGCTTAATGTTTCACAGACTGCAGTAAATTTGATCACAACTTATAGACTTAATGAGATTTTAGAAATCAAGAAGTAACTTATGGCAGAACAGAAACATTTTGAAGGCTTTGATGCCGCCCCTGCAGAGGAGAGCCGCAGTGCTCACAAGCGAGAGGCTCAGGCAATCAGAAAGCTTGTGGAAAAGATAGCTGATCTTGGTGATCAGAGCTTTAAATCCCTGGTTATTCCTCAGGATGTCAAGGATGCTCTGATTATTGCAAGAAAACTCAAGCCAAAATCAGATGAAAGACGCAGACAGCTTCAGTATGTGGCTAAGCTTCAGAGAGCCTATGACGACTCTGATCTTGAGCAGCAGGTTAATATGCTGGGTGCCTCATCAAAGGTTGATCCTAATGCCCTAAAGCTTGAGAAGTTAAGAGAGAAGCTGATTACCGGAGGAATTGAGGTAGTTAACGCCTTATGTAATCTGGCAGCTGAAATTGACAGAAACAAGCTTAGAAACCTGGTTAAGAAGGCCAAGGAAGAATCCGCTAAAATCGAATCTGAGGAAGTGGCAAAGCCTAATTCCAGAGCTTTGTTCAAATATGTCAAAACTGAACTTGCAAAGGCAAAGGTTCAGATCCCAGACGACCTCATCAAGTAATCCTGATCTGACGTCTTTGCCTTTGGTGAAGACGTTAGAATTCTATAGGTGATTCTACAGAGAAATCCTTATCTGAAATCGGCATAAAGCCAATCAGTACATTCTGCTGCTCACGGAAGGCTGGAACCCATTTCTCGTTCCAGACCTGAGTGGTTACAAACTGAGGCTTGAAACCTTCCATGCCGTTTTTCTCAGCATAGCCTGCAGCAAGTTCCTCATGTGACCATACAGGAAGAATACTGAAAATGTTATGATCCTCATCTTCCTCTGTATCTTCAAGAATCAGTGGGCCTTCGCTATCAGCAAGAATGTAGAAGCCATTTTCTTCTTTGGCAACTCTCATAAACATTGCCTGTCTGTATTCTGCATTTAGAGACTGGATTGCCTCATATTCTTTTTCTGTAAGTTTTGCCATATAGTCTCCTAATAGCCTCTTTCTAGTATTGGTTTTAAAAACTGCCCGGTAAATGATTCTCTACATTCACTGACCTCTTCAGGAGTACCGCAGACGATTATATTTCCGCCGTTACGTCCACCTTCAGGTCCTAGGTCGATAAGATAATCTGCAGACTTGATTACGTCAAGATTATGTTCGATTACTATAACAGTATTTCCCTGATCTCTTAATCTGGTCAGAACATCCAGTAACAGTCTCACATCTTCAAAGTGCAGACCTGTAGTAGGCTCATCAAGAATGTAAAGAGTCTTACCGGTAGCCTTCTTTGACAGTTCTTTAGAGAGCTTGATTCTCTGAGCTTCACCGCCTGAGAAGGTTGTAGCAGACTGACCTAGGGTAATGTAGGATAGGCCCACGTCCATCAGTGTCTGCAGCTTAGATGCGATGGAAGGTACTGCCGAGAAGAACTCTAAAGCCTGCTCAATGTTCATGTCCAGAACATCGGCGATAGTCTTGCCTTTATATAAAACTTCAAGAGTTTCTCGGTTATATCTCTTACCGTCACACTCTTCGCATTTTACATAGACATCAGGCATGAAGTTCATGGAAACCTTGATGGTTCCATCGCCCTGACAGGCTTCGCATCTACCTCCCTTTACGTTAAAGGAGAATCTGCCAGGAGTATAGCCTCTTGCTCTTGATTCAGGAGTTTTTGCAAACAGGTCTCGTATATCAGAGAACAGTCCTACGTATGTTGCAGGATTGGAACGAGGAGTTCTGCCGATAGGACTCTGATCAATACAGATGATCTTGTCAAAATGCTCAAGTCCCTCTATCTCTCTGAATGGAGCTGGATCATCATTTGCTGTGACTCCGTTTAGTTTACGCTCGGCAATTCTGACCAGGGTATCGTTAACCAGTGTTGATTTGCCAGAACCTGAAACGCCTGTTACTACCACGAAGCATCCAACAGGGAAGGATACGTCGATATTCTTGAGGTTATTGCCGGTACATCCCTTTAAAGTCAGGAGCTTTGATTTCTTTGGTTTGATTCTTTTCTTTGGAATTTCAATGCGTCTCTTGCCTGAGAGGTATTTACCGGTCAGGGAGTTTTCGCATTTTTCAATTTCATCAACTGGTCCCTGAGCGATTACTTCGCCACCGTTGATTCCGGCTGCAGGACCGATATCTATAATCTGATCTGCAGCTCTCATGGTATCTTCATCGTGCTCTACAACAATAACTGTATTGCCGATGTCTCTCAGATTCTTCAGGGCATCAAGGAGCTTTGAGTTATCCCTCTGATGAAGACCGATACTAGGTTCGTCCAGCACATACATAACACCGGTCAGACCTGCACCGATCTGACTTGCCAGCCTGATACGCTGGGCTTCACCTCCGGATAGGGTTTCAGCTGAGCGCGACAGAGTCAGATATCCAAGTCCAACGTTTATCAGAAATCCCAATCTGGCTCTGATTTCCTTTAATACTCGTGAGGCAATATTCTTTTCCTGCTCTGTAAGCTTTATTTCGGAGAAGAACTGATAGCACTCCTGTATTGAGTAGTTATTAATCTCTGGTAAGGATTTATTGTTAACAAATACGTTGCAGTATTCCTTCTTCAGCCTTGCGCCATGACAGTCAGGGCAAGGCAGTGGTCTCATCAGTTTTGAAATATAGACTCTTACATACTCAGATTCGGTTTCGCGTGATCTTCTCTCGTAATTAGGAATAACACCCTCAAATGGCTCAAAGCTGGTCTGGGATTTCTTTCCTCCAGAGTAGACCATTTTCATAGGAATGGCTGTAGTGCCAGTTCCATACATGAGCAGATCAACTTCCTTTTTGGTAAGCTCACTAAATGGTTTCTGAAGATCTATATCGTAATAATCGGCAACAGCTTCTAATTCCTTATAATAGAAAGGATTTCTTCTGTCCCATCCTAGAATTGCTCCCTCAAATACGGATTTGGTTTTATCAGGAACGATCTTGTCGATATCCAGAACCATCATTGCACCTAAGCCTTCGCATTTAGGACAGTATCCGTGTGGATTATTAAAGGAGAAATCTCTTGGTTCTAATTCTGGAATTGAATAGCCGCAGATAGGGCATGAGTAATGAGATGAGAACAGAATCTCATCCTCTTTTTTATGCTCCTCCATTGGACAGACCACGGCAATACCGTCAGAGTATTTGAGCGCGGTTTCAAAGGAATCAGCAAGACGCTGTTTTAAATCTGGCTTAACCTTGATTCTGTCTACAACAATATCAATATCATGCTTTTCTCTTAAAGCCAGATCTGGAGGATCGGAGAGATCGCAGATTTCTCCATCGACCCTGGCGCGGATAAAACCGTCTTTAGCCAGATCAGTAAACAGCTGTTTATATTCGCCCTTTCTTCCTCTTACCACAGGAGAGAGGATCATAATCTTGGTTCCCTCAGGCTGTTCCATAACCGCATCAACCATCTGGCTTATGGTCTGAGCTTTCAGAACCGTGCCGTGTTCTGGACATCTTGCCTCTCCGATTCTTGCCCAGATAAGTCTTAAATAGTCATGAATCTCTGTGATAGTACCGACTGTTGATCTTGGGTTGTGGGAGGTGGCCTTCTGCTCAATGGAGATAGCAGGGGATAGACCTTCAATTGAATCAACATCAGGTTTGTCCATCAGGGATAAGAACTGACGGGCGTATGCAGAAAGAGATTCCACATAGCGACGCTGTCCTTCTGCATAAAGAGTGTCGAAGGCAAGAGATGATTTTCCTGAACCTGATCTTCCTGTGATTACGCAGAGTTTGTTACGTGGAATTGTCAGATTCAGATTTTTCAGATTATGGGTGCGGGCACCGCGAATTACGATTTTATCCATTTGTATAATTGATTTTTATTAAAGTCGATTTTGTAATTTTACCTTAAACAATTCATGGAGGATAAAAGAAAAGACGACAAAATTAATCAGTAATGATTTCTATTAGAGATAATTATGCATTGAAGTCATACTATGAGAGCACTGAAAATAATCTTTATTGAATTATGTTTCATTGAAATATATTTCAATGAATTATGTTTCAACATAATTCCTGCCCAATTTTTTTGATTATCTTTCTTTGTTCTGAAAATATTTAAATCAAAAAAAATTTACCGCACAGTTCTTATCTAATCTTATTGAAAAAAAAGAAAAAAAAGATTTAAGCTAAATGACATGCATTGTAAGTGGGTATTTTTGGGTATGCTTAAATGCAGGAGCAAATTTTTCAATGCAATAATATACAGGCTAATAATAATCATTTTGCTGTACCAAAGAGATTTCTTCTCCGAGGACAGTCTATTTATAAGGATTTAATATGACTCGTGGAGTTAATAAAGTAATTCTGATTGGTAATCTTGGAGATGAACCTGTATTTAGAACAACTGGTTCAGGTACTGCAGTTGCCAATGTTTCAATGGTTACCAATGAGGTTCGTCGCAATGCAGAATCCGGTCAGATGACAGAGATAGCTGAATGGCATCGAGTTGTTTTATGGGGAAGACTGGCAGAAATAGCTCAGAAATGGCTACATAAGGGATCACTGGTATACGTGGAAGGAAAACTTCGTACCAGATCTTTTACCGATAAGCAGAATGTTAAGAAAAGTGTTACAGAAATTGTAGCAGATGAGCTACAGATGCTTGGTTCTTCAAAGGCTCACTCGGAGAGTGATTCTTTCTCATCACTGAATAACTCTATTAGAAACAATCCTGCTCAGCCTGATAATTCTCCATACGGAAATCCTTCAGCACAGCCATCATTTCTGAATGATTCATCTTTTATAAATCAGAAACCAGCATCATCAAATCCTGAACCTGCTATTGTTGTGGATGGAAATGATGATTCTGACGATCTGCCATTCTAAATATTAATTGAGATGCCCCTCCCGGGGGGGGCTCTCTGTCCTTTTATATCCGCGTAAAACTTTTTCTTTATTTTTTTTCTTTGTTACATAACCGCAAATAGTGGACTGATTTTAATTTATGTCATCCAACTGATTAACATACTGATTTAAAAGATATTTATTAGAATAATTAGCATAAAAATCATTCTTTAATGTGATAACAATTACGATTATTTAAAGGTTTCTACCAAATATTTGAGGGGGGTTATTACAAGGTTCATAATGTTTACAGTCACCGTCTGAAGCTTGCCGATCGCTATCAGCTGGATTATGCAGAGCGAAAGCCCTTCTATGCCGGACTTGGTGGTGAATATGAGTTTGACGGCAAGTCTGAGCTGACTGTAGAAACCGATGTTAAAGCCAAACCATCAAAACTTGACGGTTATAGAACCTGTGTTGAAATAGGTTTTCTTGTCAAGCCGGATGAGAATCTGAGAGGATTAAGTCTGGATTTAACCTTGAAAGGGCGTTATGGTGCCGAGTATCGCGACATCTATTCAAATGCTGAGCTGAAATACTATTTCTAAATCAGATTAAGTATTCTTCAACATGATAGCTCGCAAGTCCCGGTTTTACCGGGATTTACGAGTTTTTTGGTATATGTGTTAAGCCTCTTTCTTCTCGGCTGTCCATGGCAGTTTAAAGGCCTGAACAATATCTCTCAGAGAGTAGCAGGTCATAAAGAAGGCGCTTACAGGAATTACCATGTAAAAATACTTCTTCTGCAGCCAGGTGATGGTCAGCATGTAGGACTGAGCGCGGCATACCAGCACAAAGCCGTAGTAGCAGATGGTTGCGTACATGATGGCTTCAATGATTGTGGAGATGATTCTGCAGATTTTGCCGGCAGGGGTACCTACGATTCTGTCAGTTATTACATCAACAATAAAATGTCCTCTGGTTCTCACCAGTTCCTGTGCTCCAAAGAAAATTACCCATACTAAAAATAGCTGAGTCCATTCATCAGTCTGGGTGAAGTTGTATATAGGCACAAATCTGACGAATACGTTCAGAAGGAACATCACAAAGATGATCATCATAGATGCTATGCAGATAAAACGTGTTACCCTGCTGACTATGGCATCTATGCCTTTAAGCAGATTTAATACTGTGTTCATATATCAGCCTCAGTTAATCAGATGTCCAAGACCTAGAGTTACAGGTCCGCAGAAGGCTACCAGAATTGCCACAGCAATCATGATCAGAACATAGCCAACTGCCTGTTTAGCAATAGCCATTACCTTTTCTCCGGTAATTGAAGCCATAACATACAGATTCAGTCCCACCGGAGGCGTCAGAACTCCAACGGCAAGGGAAATGCACATTACAATACCCATCTGTACTACGTCATAATGGAAGGCTTTTGCCAGAGGCACAAAGATAGGAACGGTAATCAGCAGAATTGCGGTTCCCTCCATGAAACAGCCCATTAAAACCAGTACCAGAATGATAATCAGCAGTACAGGAATAATTGAGGTGAAGCTTTCGGAAATAAAGGCAATTGCCTGCTGAGGAATACGTGTATACAGCAATACGTACTGGAAGAAACCTGCAGTTGCAATAATAAACATTACCTTTGAAGTCTGTTCTACGGTTTCCCAGAATATTTTTGGTAAATCCCTGATATGCAGAGTGTGGTAAACAAAGAAGCCTAAAACCATTACATAGAAACTGGCAACAGCGGCTGCTTCAGTCGCGGTGAACAGGCCTGCAAACATACCGCCTATGACAATGACAGGAGTCATCAAGGCTAAAAAAGCTTTCTTGAAGGCATCATAGCGTTCAATCCAGGGTACAGGATCTTCTTTTGCATAACCGTTCTTGTAGCTTACATATGATGACCAGGACATAAAACCGATACCCAGCAGCAGACCAGGCACAATTCCTGCCGCAAACAGGGAATTAACGGAGGTCTGTGTCAGTCCTGCGTAAAGAATCAGGGTAATGCTTGGAGGAATAATAGGACCTAAAGCTCCGCCTGCAGCAATGGTTGCACAGCAGAATGGTTTTCCATAACCGCACTTTGACATCTCTCCGATGGCAATCATACCAATACCGGCGGCACAGGCTGCGGCAGAACCTGACATGGCAGCCATTACCATACAGGCAGCAATTGCAGCATTGGACAGACCGCCCCATCTATGTCCAAGGCAGGCTCTTCCAAAGCCAAACAGACTGCCGGATACACCGCCTACATTCATGAAGTTTCCCATTAAAAGGAAAAATGGAATAGACATCAGAGTAATGCCGGAGACCTGATCGTACATACGCTGGGGAATAAGAAATAATTTTTCTAATCCTCCTCCAGCCAGAAGAAAGGTTGCAAGCGAGGTAAATCCCATGGTAACTGCAGTGCTTACACCAATCAGCATCAGCAGCAGTACGCCTGCAAAGATAAAGAACATGATCATATTACGTTCCGTATTTTGAAATCAGGAAGGTAATCTATTTTAATTTCAGATAGTTACCTTCCATAAGATGACAGCGAGAATGACAGGTTAAATCAAATCAGACAGTCTACTTGTTGTCTGCAACAGCCTTAAGCAGCTTGTCCATTTCTTCCTGTCCGGATAGTTCTCCGATTTTCTTGTAGGCTGGTGCCATCTTGTCAATGAATGACTGTCTGTCAGGAGTGGTAACGTTCATTCCCTTCTCTTTTAGCTGTTCAATCACCTTGGCTTCGCCACCGGAGATTTCTTCACGGGTAAGATTCTGTGCCTTGATGGCCTCTTCCTTTAAGATCTGTTTGAGTTCATCTGACTGAGCGTCGTAGGTGTCCTTGTTGATTATCAGAGCCTGACAGTCAAAATAGTGGTTGGTTAGAGCCAGATTATCCTGTGTTTCAAACAGAGAATCGGCATAAATGGTGAAAACCGGATTTTCCTGGCCGTCTACAACACCCTGCTTTAATGAGGAATATAGCTCAGAGTATGCAATCTTCTGGGTATTGGCTCCGATTGCATCAAAGGCAGCCAGTAGTCCTGCTGAAGGTGGAACGCGGATTTTTACTCCCTTCAGATCCTCAGCTCTCTTAACCACGATACCCTTGGTTGTGGTCTGTCTGAAACCATAGTCGAACATGGATAAACCATAAGCGTCATGTTGAGCAAGACCTTCATTCATCCAATCCATTACATAATTGTCGATAACCTTATGTGCATGATCGTAGTTTTCAAAGAGGAATGGAGCGGTCATGGCATTTAGTTTCTTTGAGTAGGTGGCAAGATTACCTAAGGAAACAATGGCCATATCCAGAGAACTCATGGTAATCTGCTCTGCCAGAGCTGGCTGATCTCCAAGCTCACCTGCAGGATAGACCTCAACAGTTACCTTACCTCCGGTTCTTTCCTTAACATTCTTGGCAAACTGTTCTGCTGCCTTATTATGGGCATGAGAAGTTGCGGCTGTATGAGCCAGTCTTAAGGTAATTTCCTTGAATTCAGCACTGTATGCTGCTGTTGAACAGAAGGCGCAGACTGCGACTGCAAGTGCAGTTTTTGATAGGATTTTCAACATGATAACAATCTCCGTTGTATGTTTGTTTAATATATTTTTATTGTTTTATTCTGTGATTATCAGAGCCGTTGGAAATAACAGCATTTTCTCTGGGAAAGACATTATTCTATCCACAATCAACTCTAATCGGAAAATGGAAACAGGTGATAGTAATATGTTCACAAAACCTTGTTTAATATTCACCTTTAGAACGGTATGATTAAACATTTGTGATCATAAAGAAATTTTTTTATTTCCTTACGCGCAAAACGCTCATAGACGATAGTTAAATTAGATGATAAAGCTCAGACATGGAGAAAACTGCACAATCAGTCTCCTGAAGCGTTTTGATATGTAAATAGATAAAAAGTCTAATTTGCCTGCTTGTTCTGACTGAAGTTTAGGCGTCTGTACTCACTTGGACTCATTTTCTTGAAGTTCTTGAAGATCTTTGCAAAGTAGCAGGGATCTTTAAAGCCGCAGGAGTAGGCAATCTCATTGATGCTTTCATTTTCTGTGGCAAGTCTCATGGATGCACATTCAAGTCTGAAGTTGTTCAAGTACTCGATAGGACGCAATCCTGTAATCTGCTTGAAGAATCTGCAGAAATACTTTGGACTCAGATCCAGTGTGTTTGCCATTTCATCCAAAGAGATATCTCTCTGAAAGTTGTCGTACAGATATCTGAACAGAATAGGCAACCTTCCAAACTGTTTGGTATAGTTGCCGGTAATCTGGCTTATATATGAGGTATATAGTCCTTTGTTGTAGATTTTGCCGAATGCTAAAAGCAGTGAACCGTAAGCAATTGTTGGGTTGTTCTGTTTTGGATTGGTGAACTCGAACACGTTGTCAAAGGCTCGGGTGATTTCTTCATCGGTCTGTTCTGAATAGATTTCATTTAACACAACGCTGTGTTCAGACAGTTTTTTCAGAAAACCATGTCCAGGGGTTCTGTCATCAAAAAGCAGGTTTAAATCAAATACTACACATTCATAAATACAGTCATCGTTCTCTGGTTTTCCTCCGTGAACCTTGCCTCCTTCAATGAAGATATACTGACCTGGCTTTAAATCGTAATGACGCTCATTTATATATAAAGAGAAAGTTCCCTGCAGAACTCGAATGATTTCAAAGTCCAGATGATAATGAAAGGTCATGGCAAACTTAGGATGATTTTTATCGATATGATAGAACTCGAAAGGACAGTCAGGAGAGCCCCTTAGAATTGTTTCCTGAATGGCATTGCTACATGAATTCATATATCAAACTCTCGTATGAATGGTGAATATATGACAATCACTTGTTTTGTCAGTGTTTATATAAAGTGTTTACCTCGATACCAGCTTATAAAAGTGAATGCATTATCAGCTTATAACCTGTTAATGTCTTTTTCTGTTATATATAAAACATAAAAGTAAAATTATCTTCACATTTCAAATAATTAGATAAGACTGAATCTGCAAATACTGCCTTATAATGATTTCTGAACTTTTTGAAAACCGTTTTACTATAGTGAACATATCACAAAATATTCTTTATAGCTGAACAGTGTTATAGAATCTGAACTTCCTCACAAAATTAATCATAATTTTAAAAATGGTGAATATTCTTATATTCATTGTGCATTTTTAACTAACGTTTACTTTTGTAACGATGCAAAATCTAGTTATATAGAGTTGCTTTATAAGGAGTGTTAACAATGAGTACAAACCGTTATATCGGTAAATATCCTGTCATAGGTATCAGACGCATTATCGATGCGCGTCTGGGACCTCTGGGTGTAAGACAGTCATTAGAAGAACAGACCATGAATATGGCCCAGGCTGCAGCCAAACTGATCAGTGACAATTTAAGATATACCAACGGTGAGCCTGTTAAGGTCATCATTTCTGAGGTAAGTATCGGTAGAGGCGCAGAGGCTGCAAAATGCGCAGCACAGTTCAAGAAAGAAGGCGTGGATATTACTCTAAGTGTTACTCCTTGCTGGTGTTACGGTGCAGAAACCATGGACATGGATCCTATGACAATAAAAGGTGTCTGGGGCTTGAATGCAACTGAAAGACCAGGTGCAGTTTATCTGGCATCTGTTTTAGCCGGTTATGCACAGAAAGGTTTACCTGCTTTTGGAATTTATGGAAAACATGTTCAGGAAGCAGATGACAAGAATATACCTGAAGATGTACAGGAAAAGATTTTAAGATTTGCCCGTGCTGCTGTTGCAGCTGCAACCATGAGAGGAAAGGCCTATCTTCAGATTGGTTCGTCATGCATGGGTATTGCCGGCTCCATGGTCAACATTGATTTCTTCGAGGAATACCTTGGCATGAGAGTTGAGTCTGTGGATGAGGTTGAACTGCTTCGTCGCATGGAAGAAGGTATCTATGATGAGAAGGAATACCAGAAAGCTCTGGCCTGGGCAAAAGAAAAGTGTCCTATTGGCTTTGACAAGAATCCTGAGTTTGTAAGAAAGTCAAAGGAAGAGACAGAAAAATCCTTTGAGTTCGTTGTTAAATCCATGGTCATTATCAAGGATCTGCTACGCGGCAATCCTGATCTTCCTGAGAAATTCGGTGAAGAGGCTTTGGGCTTTAATGCAATTGCCTGCGGTTTCCAGGGGCAGAGACAGTGGACAGATCACTGGCCAAATACAGATTTTGCAGAGGCTATGCTAAATACTTCCTTTGACTGGGAAGGTGCTCGTGAAACATTTATCACTGCTACCGAGAACGACACTCTAAACGGTGCCACCATGCTTCTGGAAAAGCTTCTGACTAACAGAGCCCAGATGTTTGCCGATGTCAGAACCATGTGGTCAGCAGAAGCTGTAAAACGCTGCACCGGTTATGATGTTGAAGGTCATGCCAAAGAGGCCGGCGGCTTTATTCATCTGATTAACTCAGGTGCCTGCGCTCTTGATTACTGCGGTGAGCTTAAGGATGAAAAGGGCAATCCGACAGTAAAACCATTCTGGGAAATGACTCAGGAAGATATCGATGCATGTCTGAAGGCAACTCAGTGGTGTCCTGCTGATAATGGATACTTCCGCGGAGGTGGTTATTCCTCACGCTTTTTGACCAGAGCAGAAATGCCTGCAACTATGGCAAGATTGAATATTGTCAAAGGTTTAGGCCCAGTGCTGCAGCTGGTTGAAGGCTGGACAGTAAAGCTCCCTGACGATGTAACCGACAAGATCTGGAAACGTACTGACTACACCTGGCCTTGCACCTGGTTTACTCCAAGAGTATGTGAAAAGGGACCTTTCAAGAATGCATATGATGTCATGAATAACTGGGGTGCCAACCATGGTGCTATCAGCTTTGGCCACATCGGTGCAGATCTGATCACCTTATGTTCAATCCTGAGAATTCCTGTATGTATGCACAATGTTCCTGAAGATAAGATCTTCAGACCAACCGTCTGGAATTCATTCGGTATGGACAAGGAAGGACAGGATTACCGTGCATGTCAGTGCTACGGTCCAATGTATAAGTAGTAGTGGACTCCTTTGACAGGCGGATCTGTTTGATCTGCCTGTACTTTATGAGAGAGAATTAACTTAATCTTAGAAGGATTTTACGATGTTAAAGGGTATTCCTCAGATTATCACTCCTCAGATGCTCTATACGCTCAGTGCCATGGGGCATGGAGACAGTGTGGTTCTGGCAGATGCAAATTTTCCGGCATACAGAATTGCATCAAATCATACCCTTGTACATATACCTAATATCTCTATATGTGAAATGCTCAAAGCTTTACTGCAGGTATTTCCTCTTGATCATCTGCATGAGTCTGCAGGCTATGTAATGGAGGTCGACAGTGAAGATCAGAGAAGGGGGGTAAAAACTCCAATCTGGCAGGAATATTCAGAGATACTTAGGAAAGATAATAATAAGAGCAAACAGGTATTAGGCAGCTATTCTAGAGCATCATTTTACGCTGAAGCATTGAAGGCTCAGCTGATTGTTCTTACAGGTGAGTGTGCACCTTACGCTAATCTAATGCTATTTAAAGGGGTATTAAACTGAGGCTATTATGCAGAAATCTCTAGTTAAAGCGTTACAGATATTAGAATTACTTTCAAACGGTCAGAAAGACTACGGTATTTCAGAAATTGCAGACAGCCTTGATTTATACAAGAGTAATGTCCACCAGATCCTAAATACCTTTGAACAGTTCAATTATGTAAGAAAAGATCCATCCAATCATCGTTACTCTCTATCAGTTCATTTCCTGGAAATAGCCCATAGAATCAGTTCAAGAATCACCAATCAGGAGTTTATAAGAGATCGTCTACAGGCCCTGACCAATGAGCTTGGAGAAATTACCTACTATGGTGTTCCCGATGGTTCCAAGGTAATGTATTTTTCCGGAGCTTTTCCAATGTCATCGGTTTCAAACCAGTCCGTACTGGGAATGACAGCTCCATTAGTCTGTACCGGAATCGGTAAGGCAATACTGGCTTATATGCCAGAAGAGCAGATTGACGAGCTTTTATCTAAGCCTATCGAAAAGTTCACAGACAATACCATTACAGATCCGGATAAGCTTAGAGAAGAACTAAAAAAAATCAGAAACAACGGATACAGTGTTGATAACATGGAACACGAGTATGGAGTAAAGTGTGTTGCAGTTCCTGTACTCAATCATCTTGGTCAGGTTCAGGGAGCTGTAAGTATTACCGGACCAAGTCTTCGCTTTCCAGCTTCATCTTATAAGAAATATGCTTCAAAACTTCAGAATGTAGCAGTTCAGATTGGACAGAGTTTGCTATGAAATTAGAGCATCAGTACAGCACATTCGCTATAGATACACTTCCATGTAAGATGTGTCACGCTTCAGCAGTTCTTCCTGTTACTGATGATCGTCTTTTATGCGCTTTTTTCGGAGGTTCCTACGAAGGAGAGTCTGATGTGGGAATATATCTGTGTATGCTGGATAAAGGCGTACACATAAAGCACAGCTTTATAAAGGTAAGTAATGAGGCTCACTGGAATCCCGTTCTATTTTGTGTCAGTGAAGACAGATTAGCCCTTTTTTTTAAAGTTGGGAACATCATTGCCCAGTGGTCGACATTTGTTTGTTACTCCTCCGATGGTGGAGATAACTGGTCAGAACCGGTTCCACTGATTGACGGTGACAAAGGGGGAAGAGGTCCCGTCAGAAATCCTCCTCTCAGGCTTAAATCAGGAAGGATTTTATGTCCTGCCTCAAATGAACAGGGGGAATGGCACTCCTTTGTTGATATCAGCGATGATAACCTGATGACTCTTGAAAAGAGTGCGGATATCTATGCTGATCATGAGCTGATTGCTTCAAGAAACAGGGATCTTGAAAAGAAGATTGCGGTAAGTGAACAGTCATATGGTGGTCAGGGCATTATTCAGCCCGCCTTGTGGGAAGACTCCTCTGGTGTTCATATGCTTCTTCGTTCGACCTTCGGCCGGATTCTACGCTCAGATTCTTTAGATGAAGGACAGAACTGGTGTAAACCTTATGCGGTAAATATGCCGAACAATAATAGCGGTATTGCAACATCCTATTATAAGGATACTCTGTTTTTAGCCTGTAATCCTGTGGCTGACAACTGGGGTGCACGAACCCCAATGACTCTGTTTACATCGGAAAATGGTATTGATTTTAAGGAGGCTGTGGTGCTGGAAACTCAGAAAGCGGAGTTTTCCTATCCATGTCTTTATGTTTTGAATAATTCTCTTTACATAAGCTATACCAGCAAGAGAACAAATATACGTATACACAAGTACAATTTTGTTTAACTACATAAGGAGCATAATATGCTAAAGACTAAGACTCTGATTGCTGCTGTTGCAGTATCTTTAGGCCTGTTATCTGTATCTTCTGCAGCCTATGCGGCATATCCTGAGAAGGATATTACCGTTGTGATCCCTAAGAATCCTGGCGGTGGTACCGATACAACTGCACGTGGTGTTATCAACATGATGCAGAAAGACTTCAGTGTAAAGTTTTTACCTGTGAACAAGCCTGATGGAAACGGTATAGTCGGCATGGCTGACGTTGCCGCAGCAAAACCTGATGGATATACCTTAGGTATGGTTACTGTTGAGCTGGATATTTTCCCTCATCAGGGCAAAACCAAGCTGTCATATAAGGATTATGAGTCAATAATTGCTCCTATTGCAGCTCCTGCAGCTTTAATTGTTGCTCAGGATGCACCTTACAATTCACTGGATGATTTTGTTGACTATCTTAAGAAGCACCCTGGTGAGGTTATGATGGGCAATTCTGGTGTCGGAGCTATCTGGCATATTGCTACTCTTGCTTTTGAAAAGGAATTTGGCGTTAAGGTAAAGCACATTCCTTATCCAAACGGTACAGCTGATATCGCCGCTGCAATGGCAGGAAATCATATTCAGGGTACCCTTGCAGATCCTTCATCCTTCAAGAGCCAGATTGAAGCAGGAAAACTTAAGATCCTTGCCGTTATGTCAGCAGAACGCACCAAGATGTTCCCTAATGTTCCAACCTTCCGCGAGCTTGGTCATGACATGACTATTCGCGCATGGGCAACCCTTGTAGCTCCTAAGGATACTCCAAAGGAGGTTCTTGATGTTCTGCGTGCTTCTGCAACCAAGGCTGCAAATTCACCAGAGTTTGTTGAGTACTTCTTAAAGCAGGGCATTGATCCAACCAATATTGTTGGCGAGGAAGCTAACAAGATGATGAAGGATGACGACGCAATGTATGCTGAGTTCATTGCTCAGATTCAGAAAAAATAATTTAATACAGTAATATTCATACTGATTTCGTTCATAGGGAGGTTGAATTCATGATTACAATGAAACGCTGTAATTATATTGTGGCCGCAGTGACACTTGTTATTGGAGTGATGATTGCGTATACATCCTATGGTTACGGAATCAGTATGACAATGTTTGGACCGGGAGCAGGATTCTGGTCCTTTATCTTAGGTGTCGGTCTAATAGCGGTTGCAGTGCTGATAGTTACCGATACTCTTCGCCATTCAGAAGAATTCACAGCAGTTAAAGTTCGCATCGGAGAAAAAGCAAATTTTGAGGCATATAAGCTGATGCTTCTTTTTGGAGCCTTTGTCCTGCTATTGGAAATATTAGGCTTTTATCTTGATTCGTTTCTGTTCATGTGTGCCTGTATGTATCTTCTGGGTATGCGCAGATTTTCATCAATCATTAGTGTTGCTCTTGTATTTTTAGCTTTTGTTTTTGTGGTTTTTTCCTTATCGCTGCACATCAAACTACCACTACCAATTTTCTGGAGCTAGACTATGGATTCAATAATTCAGGCTTTAGGTATTCTTGTTACTTTTGAAAATCTAGGTCTTCTTGCAATAGGTACAGCCGTAGGTATTTTTGTTGGAGCTATGCCTGGGCTGTCTGTTAATATGGGACTGGCTCTGCTGTTTCCTATAACATTCTCCGTAGGTGGCTGGCACGGAATCATAATGCTTTTAGGTATTTACTGCGGAGCTATCTACGGCGGTTCAATCACAGCTATTCTATTAAAAACTCCTGGCACTCCGGCATCAGCCGCAACTACCCTTGATGGATATCCTATGGCAAGAGGTGGACAACCAGGACGAGCTCTTGCTATCTCAACAACAGCATCAACCTTTGGCGGTATATTCTCAACTGTATGCCTGGTACTATTTGCTCCTATGCTTGCAAAGATTGCTCTTCAGTTTTCTAAACCTGAGTACTTTGCTCTTGCGATTTTTGGTATCAGCATGATCACTTCAGTTGCTCCAGGTTCAATCCTAAAGGGAATTATCGGCTGTCTGGTCGGTCTTTGGATTGCCACAATCGGACTTGATCCAATGAGTGGAATGGAGCGTTTCACCTTTGGTACTCTGTATCTTTCAGGCGGAATATCCTTCATGCCTATTCTGATTGGTCTTTTTGCTCTGACTCAGGTCTTTATCAATGCGGAGGAAATGTATCACAGATCCACTTCCACACAGAGGATTACAATCGATAGCGTATATCCAAAATGCGATGATATGAAACTGATCTCTCCTACACTGGTCAGATCATCTGCAATAGGAACATTCATCGGATGTGTCCCTGGTACCGGTGGAGATATCAGCTCCTGGATCTGCTACAACCAGGCCAAGACCTGGGCAAAGGACAAATCTAAATTCGGCAAGGGTGATCCTCGAGGCATAGCAGCTTCCGAGTCTGGAAACAATTCGATTGTTGGAGGAGCCTTCATCCCTGTACTGACACTGGGTATTCCTGGTGACGGTGCAACTGCCATTATTCTGGGAGCCCTGATGGTCCATGGAATTCAGCCAGGTCCTCTGCTTTTCATGAATCATGCAGTTGATGTGTATACTGTTTTCCTTGGGCTTATGATTGCCAATTTTGTAATGGGCTTCTTTGGCTTCTCTCTCATAAGACTGTTCTCTAAGGTAACCATGATTCCAATGGTTCTTCTGCTGCCTATTATCTCTGTAATGGCGGTGATCGGAACCTATTCGTACGCAAATTCAATGCAGGATGTATATATCATGTTTGCTGCAGGTGTAATCGGCTACTTTATGTACAAGTTTGATATGGGAGTTCCTGGAGTTATTATCGGTATTATTCTTGGAAAACTTGCAGAACAGAACTTTACCGGTTCACTTATGATGAGTGACGGTTCTCTTTCCATCTTTGTAACCAGCCCTATCTGCTGTATCTTCCTGATTCTGGCTCTGGTAGGTCTTTTATCTCCTCTCTACAAGGATTCTGTAAGACGAATTTTTGCAAAGTGATTTTCTTCCGATTATTGAGTTCCACAGAACATTGTTTTTTCTGTGGAACATCATCTTTGTGATCCTTATTCTAAAATTTATATTCCTGCTCTGAACAACAGGAATAATCACTCCAACTTTCAATTCCACATTAATCACAAAATACGCATTCATAAAGGAAAAATTTAATACATATCAGATAAATCTAAGCAAAAGATTTATGTACGTGTGATATACTTTTTAGCAACCTGTTGTGTTGAACAGTAAAAAAGAAATATAGCCTTAATAATCCTGGCATTTGGACCTTAATAAATGTTTAAGAAATTACGTAGCATGTTCTCAAACGATTTATCAATCGATTTAGGAACTGCAAATACTCTAGTTTATATCAAGAATAAAGGTATCGTGTTAAACGAGCCTTCTGTTGTGGCTGTTCGTCTGGATAGAAATGGTGGAGCTCAGCGCAAAGTTGATGCTGTAGGTAAGGCCGCAAAGACAATGTTAGGTCGTAGCCCTGACAATCTGGAAGTTATTCGTCCAATGAAAGATGGTGTTATTGCAGACTTCCAGTACACAGAAAAAATGTTGCAGTACTTTATTTCAAAGGTTCTGCAGGGCTCCCATTTTATGCCATTCAAACCAAGTCCACGTGTATTGGTTTGTGTTCCATGCGGTGCAACTCAGGTTGAGCGCAGGGCAATTCGTGAGTCTGTTGAAGGTGCAGGTGCTTCAGAAGTATTCCTGATCACTGAGCCTATGGCTGCTGCAATCGGTGCAGGTCTTCCTGTATCGGAAGCTAAAGGTTCTATGATTGTTGATATCGGTGGCGGTACTACCGAGGTTGCTATCATCTCCTTAAACGGTATTGTTTACTCAAGCTCTGTTCGTATCGGTGGTAACCGTTTCGATCAGTCAATTATTGATTATGTAAGAAATACCAAGCGTTACGAGATCGGTGAGGCAACTGCAGAACAGGTTAAGATTGAAATCGGTTCTGCTTATGCTGAGCAGGAAATGCATGAGATGGAGGTTCGCGGAAGATCAGTTGTTGAAGGTGTTCCTCGTTCATTCACTCTGAACTCAAATGAAATCCTTGAGGCTCTATCAGATCCAATCAAGGGAATCGTTGCTGCAGTCCGTACTGCCTTAGAGAAGTCTCCTCCAGAGCTTGCAGCTGATATCGCTCAGCACGGCATGATGCTATCTGGTGGTGGTGCATTACTTCACAACCTTGATAAGTTATTACGTGAGGAAACAGGTATTCCTGTAACTATTGCAGAGGATCCTCTAACCTGCGTTGCTCGTGGTGGCGGTAAGGCCCTTGAGATGTATGACGCTCAGGACAACGAGATTTTTGACTAATTAGTACATAATTATTATTACTGATGTGGGATGGCAGCATTAACCTTTATTTTAGGTGTCAGGTCATCCTGCAGTAGAGGTTTTTATGAACTCCCATCATCCGTGATGGGCGTTTTGTTTTGATGAAGGATTTGATTTGAAAAGCTCAGATCAGCAGAATTCTCTAGTTCACTTCCGATTCGGATTTGTCCTGCTGTTAACTCTTGTGGTTATGGCTCTGGATGTCCGCTCTAAATTTTTGTCAGATTTCAGATATTACGTTGAATCTGCCTTATATCCCGTACTTGTTTTTGCTGATTCTCCACATTCTGTGGGTAAGATGATGTCTACCCAGTTTAAGAGTCACTCTGAACTTATCAAAGAGAATGAACAGCTTTCCACAGAAAACTTCATGCAAAGAGCCAATACTCTAAGACTTAAGGATCTTGAGGATGAGAATCAGGCTTTGCGCAAGCTTTTAAACTCTCATGTAAGACAGAATATCAAAAGACTGTTTGCTGAAGTTATAGACGTTGATCCTGATCCATATCTGAGTCGTGTGACCGTAAACCGCGGTACAAGTTCAGATGTTTATGAGGGAATGCCTGTTATTACAGACAGAGGCCTTGTAGGTCAGGTAATGGAAGCAAATTATTCTTTCTCAAGAGTTCTGCTTTTAACTGATCCTAACTGTCAGATTCCGGTTATCGATTCTAGATCATCTGTAAGAGCAATCTGTATTGGCTCTGGATCTCATGCTGAGATTATTATTAATAATGTGCCAAGAACCGCAGATATCAAGGAAGGGGATATGCTACTGACCTCAGGAATCGGTGGAGTTTATCCTAAAGGCTATCCTGTAGCTATTGTTACCTCTGTCGGTATTTCTGATTCACAGCCTTTTGCGGCAATTAAAGCAAGACCGCTGGTTGAAACTGATAAAATGCGTTATGTTCTGATGTTCGGTACCAGCAGTGATACTCCTGATGCCGAGGATTATGAACTTCAGGCTAAACAGATGACAGATGATAAGACTATTCTTCATCAGAAAAAAGTAAAAGAGCTAATTGATACCTTGTCTGTCAAGAAAAACGATAAGAATCAGAACGCAGAAAAATCTGAGGCTAAGAAATCTAACGTAGGTGGTACAAATGATTAGCGGAAAAGACAATAGAAATTCATTTCTGTTACTTTTAGTACCAATGCTTTTTGTTGGTCTGATTCTGCAGATTATTCATCTGCCTGAAGTGGTTTCTCTTAACAGACCTGATTTTCTGACTTTAATTATTCTGTTTTTCTCTATTTACAGCAATTTCAGTCTGAAAATTGAAGTAAGCTGGCTTGTCGGAATTTTTCTTGACCTTGCAACCGGAGCTCCGCTGGGAATCAATGCTCTGATTATTTCAGCTCAGATATATTTGATTACCACCCAGTTTAAGAATTTCTATAAATATAGGCTGTGGCAGCAGGTTATTATTGTTGGAATCATAAACTTTTTGGTAACTATTCTTTGTTACTGGATTGAGCATATTATCGGCAGAAGCTATTATGAGATTAATTTCCTGATCCCTTCTGTTTCTACAGCCGTTTTCTGGCCTATAGTTTATTGGATTTGTCTGATTTTATGTTCAACTTTCTCAGTCGCTTCTGATGAAAAAGAGAATCTAGATTAGATAAAATGACAAAACTAATCCTTGCATCTGGTTCTCCTCGTCGTAAAGAATTCATGAGTTATCTTGGAATCCCTTTTGATGTGGTAATTCCCAATATTGATGAATCTCCGCTGAAAGGGGAATCTCCTGACGAACTGGTTCATCGTCTATCTAGATTAAAAGCTGATTTTATTTCAAAAGAACATTCTGACTCTGTAGTTGTTGCAGCTGATACTGTTGTCTGTTTTAATGGTATGATCCTCGGCAAACCATCTTCACGAGATGATGCTTTTAAGATGATAAAAATGCTGCAGGGGCAGACACACACTGTATATACTGGAGTAACAGTACAAAAGGGCAGTCTTGTAAAAAGCAAGGTTGTCTCAACTGAAGTGGTATTCGATTCTCTGGATGATAAGTTTATTAGTAATTATGTGGCTTCCGGAGAATGTGACGATAAGGCCGGAGCTTACGCAATTCAGGGAATTGCCTCTGTTTTCATATCGGAAGTTAAAGGTTCGGTAAGTTCTGTTGTAGGATTACCAATTAACGAAGTTGTTAAGTTTTTAAGAGAGTTTGGATTAGATATCCCAATCTCAAAGGTTTGTGCATGAATACATTCGAAAAAGCCTCAAAAATCCTATGGAATAATACGGATATAAATCTTGAGGTTGCTCAGAAAGCTCTTAATCATTTGAATTCAAGAGAAATAGATTTTGGTGATCTGTTTTTTGAAAGAAGTGTGGCTGAGGGATTTTTCCTGGAAGAAGGTATTGTCAAAGGAGGATCTTTCAGCATTTCTCAAGGTGTAGGTGTCAGAGCTGTTTTAGGGGCCAAATCCGGTTTTGCCTATTCTGATGTGCTGGATGAAAAGTCTTTGATGGAGGCCTGTACTGCTGCTCACTGTATCAGTCATGGTCACAGCTGCAACCGAGAAAAGATAGTTGTTTCAACCAAAGAGACCAAACCTCTTTATGTTGACGATGATCCGATTGCCGCTATGGATAAGGCCAGAAAAGCTGAAATTCTAGAGATCCTGGATAAAAAGGCCAGAGCTCTTGATCCAAGAGTGGTTCAGGTTATGGGTAGTCTGAACTGTTCCTATTCAACTACTATGGTAATGCCTACCGATGGCCCTGCCAGAAGTGATATTAAACCGATATGCAATATAACCATAAGTGTGGTTATGGAGCATAACGGCCGCAAGGAAGAAGGCTTCGCAGCAACCGGCGGTGCGGTTTTATTCAATACTCTGCTAAAGGATGATACCTTAGACAATCTGGCTAAAGAGGCTGTAAGAATTGCCTCTGTAAACATGGAAGCTATCCCTGCTCCTGCAGGTACTATGCCTGTGGTTCTGGGTGCCGGCTGGCCGGGTGTGCTGGTACATGAGGCAGTAGGTCATGGCCTTGAAGGTGATTTCAACAGAACCGGATCTTCAGCCTACTCCGGCAAAATCGGACAAAAGGTTGCCTCAAGTGCCTGTACCATTATTGATGACGGCACTATTCCAGATCGCCGAGGATCATTATCCTTTGATGATGAAGGCACTGATACTGCATGTAATGTTCTGATTGAAAAGGGAATTCTCAAAGGTTATATGCAGGATAAGCAGAATGCCATGCTTATGAAGATGAAGCCTACCGGTAACGGCAGACGTCAGAGTTATAACTGTATGCCAATTCCAAGAATGACCAATACTTTCCTGCAGAATGGAGAGTATGACAAGGATGAAATAATTTCCTCTGTAAAAAAAGGAATTTATGCAGTTAACTTCCGTGGCGGTCAGGTAGATATTACCTCCGGTGAATTTGTTTTCTCTGCCTCAGAAGCCTACCTTATCGAGGATGGCAAGGTAACATCTCCAATCAAGGGCGCAACTCTGATTGGAAATGGTCCAAAGACTATGCAGCAGGTTTCCATGGTTGGCAACAATCTTGAGTTCGACTGCGGTATTGGTATGTGCGGCAAAGCCGGTCAGGGAGCTGCTGTGGGTATCGGTCAGCCTACTGTTAAGATTGACTCAATAACCGTTGGCGGTACCAAGTAGATATAATTAAGGCTGTAATTTTATTTACAGCCTTATGACCTGTTTATATGATATTTCTACCTTTGTAATCTAATCTCTAACATACACTTCTTTAAAAATAAAACTTGCGCCCTGATCCGCTGGTGAGACGTTTTCACGGCATACTCTGAAAAGCATTCTTCCGTAAGTCTGTTCCTCAGATTCTAAATCAGGAGTTACCGCACGTCTGTTCTCAAGAGAGGTTAAGCAGTTTATTTCTCCTTTTTCTGCATCAAAATCAATGAGATCACCATCCTTAAGCAGAGAAATGAGTCCGCCTTTTGCAGCCTCAGGTGATAAGTGCAGTGCTGAAGGAATTCCTCCTGAAGCACCGGATAACCTGCCATCAGTAAGCAGGGCAACGTGGTATCCTGCTTTCTGCAGATTTCCCAGAACCGGCATCAGGGTATGCAGTTCCGGCATGCCCGAGGCTGCGGGGCCGGCGTAACGAACTACTATCACCGCATCCTGATTAAGCTTTCCTTCCTTATATGCAGCCTGTACTTCATACTGAGAATTAAAGACTCTGGCTGGAGCTTTTACATGCTGATGCTCTTTTGAGACAGCGGATATCTTGATGACACTGTCTCCAAGGTTTCCATGAAGAACTTTTAGTCCTCCCTGTTCTCTGAAACAGCCGGTATCTGAAATTATTACATTTGGATCTTTTGATTCTCCGCAGTCAACAAATTCAAGTTCATCTCCTTCTATTACCGGAGTTTTCAGTTGATCTGTGAATGTACCGAATACTGTCTCAACATCTTCATGCAGCAGTCCTCTTTTAGACAGAGCTTTTAACAGAACAGGAACTCCCCCCGCATTCTGAAGAGCGTTAATGTCATAGACGGCATTAGGATAGACCTGTACTAAAAGAGGAACCACTTCTGAGAGATCGCTTATGTCCTGCCAGGTGAGAATATAGCCTGCACTACGGGCGATTGCCGGCATATGCAGAGTATGATTGGTAGATCCTCCTGAAGCTAACAGTGCGACCAGACCGTTTACCAGATTTTTTGCGGTAAGTGTTTTGAATAATGGTTTGAAGTGCTCTCCCTGTCGGGTGTTTTTTACCATTTGCTTTACAGCATAATCGGTCAGTTTCTCTCGAAGAGGAGTATCTGGTGGAACGAAGGCAGAGCCTGGGAGCATCAGTCCCATGGCTTCAAGAACCAGCTGGTTGGTGTTTGCTGTACCATAGAAGGTACAGGTTCCCTTTGAGTGATAGCATTTGCATTCCATTCTCTGCAGGGCAACTTTATCTATCTTTCCTGCAGCATAATCCTGTCTGACTTCTGATTTTTCCTTATTGGATATGCCTGTTCCCATTGGCCCTGACGGAATGAAAGCTACTGGAAGATGTGCAAAAGATGCTGCTCCCATTAGAAGCCCGGGGGCGATTTTATCGCAAATGCCCAAAAGAAGAATACCATCAAAAATATTGTGAGATAGTGCTACCGCAACCCCCTGTGCTATGAGATCTCTTGAAAAGAGCGATATATCCATTCCCGGCTGTCCCTGGGTGATACCGTCACACATGGCGGGTACCATTCCTGCAACCTGACTGCTTGCTCCTGCCCCAAGTGCACTTGCCTCGATTTTTGATGGATAATCTCTGTAAGGACAGTGGGCACTGACCATGTCGTTGTAGGCACTTACGATTCCCAGATTAGGTCCTTTTCCTGTTATAAGGTTTTCTTTGGTTTCAGACGCTGCTCCAGCAGCCGCATGGGCTATATTTGAGCAGGTTAAGCTGTATCTATCTCGGAGAACTTTTGCCTGAGAATCTATTATTTCAAGATAGGTTTTTCTTGTCAGTTCAGAGCGTTTTTCAATACGTCTTGTAACCTCTTCAACAACTATATTCATGAGCAACCTTCTTTTCTATCTGAGAAATCGCCTGACTGATTATTTCCTGTGGACTGCCGCTGATATCTATATTGATAACATCATTTTCAGAATCCGGAAATTCCAGCGCTTCAAACTGAGAATTGAGCATATCTTCCTTCATAAAATGTCCCTGTCTTCTGGACAGTCTTTCCTTTATAAGTTCCTTACTGCCGAAAAGATGGACAAAGATCAGTCCGTGATTTCCTTCTCTGAGCATATCTCGGTATTTTCTCTTTAAGGCAGAACAGACGACAACACCCGACTGATGTCTGTTTTCAAAGGAGAAAAACACGTCATTAATTCGCACAAGCCAAGGAGTTCTGTCTTCATCATTCAAAGGAATACCAGTTTTCATCTTTAGGATATTGGCTCTTGGATGCAGATCATCTCCGTCTATAAAACTTGCTCCAAAGTGGTCGGCAATTGCCTTACCGATGGTAGTTTTTCCGCTTCCGCAGACTCCCATAATCACGCACTTAACGATCATAAACTTTTCCAAAATCTTACTTTTTTACAATAAATGGAAGGGACGTATCTTGCCACTATGACAATGGTAAAACAATTGAAACTGGTTTTCTAACGAAACTGTCACATCTGTAACCAGTTTATTTGAAAATAAAATTCAAAAAAAACAAAGATTCTTTAATCAGAGTTTTATTTGATTTATAAGCGTTTTTATAACAATGTTCTTCATTAGAGAATTTTACGTAGTTAATAAAGTATACATATATTCTATCTGTGAACATATTGGCATTTTTTTTACAAAAAATTCAGTAGACTTTTGTTAATGACTAAAACTTATGTTTAAAAAGGAGTCCAAAAATGGAGAAAATAAGTCAAGTAATTTCCAAGTCACTTGACCTCTTTTCAGTGGTTCTTCTGGTGATTATGTCCTTACTGGTAATCATTAATGTGGCTCTGCGTTTTATCTTTAATTCCAGTATTGTCTTTTCCGAGGAAATATCCAGATTTCTTTTTATTTGGGTGGTATACATTGGCGCTATTATCGCAGTAAGAGACGACAGCCATATCTATGTTGATTTTCTGCGTAATAAACTGCCTTCCTGGCTGCAGTTCTTCCTTAAGGTTGTATGTGAACTCGCCATGATAATAGGATGTACCCTGTTCTTCTTGGGGAGTATTGATCTGACAGAGGTAAATATCACTGATCATTCGCCTGTAGCCGGTATTTCTCTAGGTTATGTTTATTCAGCTGGTTTAGTCGGAAGTTTCGGCATGATTGTGATGCTGTGTATCAGACTGGTAAGGCTGTTCCGTAAAAATGGCAGAGACTCTCAGAGGGAGGCTGAATAAAGATGACTGTAGCAATTTTCCTGGCGATTCTTTTAGGTTCAGTTTGTATCGGCATTCCTATTGCCTTTTCACTGCTGATGTGCGGTTTCGGTCTGATGTGGTACATGGATATGCTGGATCCTCAGATCGTGGCTCAGAGTCTTATTAACGGTGCTGACAATTTTACTCTCCTGGCAATTCCATTCTTCGTCTTTGCTGGAGATATCATGAATGTCGGAGGTCTGGCAAAACGTCTTGTTGATCTGCCAATGAAACTTGTTGGACACAAAGCCGGCGGTCTTGGCTATGTGGTTATTATTGCTGCTGTGATTATGGCATCTCTGTCTGGTTCACCTGCTGCTGATACCGCAGCTATTGCAGCAATTATGTTTCCAATGATGACAAAGGCCAATTATCCAAAGGAAGGTTCTGTCGGTCTGATTGCTTCTGGCGGCATTATTGCACCTATTATTCCTCCTTCAATTCCATTTATCGTAATCGGTGTAACTGCTTCTGTTTCAATTTCTCAGCTGTTTTTAGCCGGTATCGTTCCAGGTATTCTCATGGGTGTAACCCTCTGCTTTGTCTGGAGTCTGAGGGCTCGTAAATATGAGGCAGCTCCTAAGGCTTCAGCAAAAGAGATTATGAAGTCCTTTAAGAGCGGTATCTGGGCTCTGATGCTTCCGGTAATCATCATCGGTGGTTTCAAGACAGGTGTGTTTACTCCAACCGAAGCAGGTGCGGTAGCCTCTGTTTATGCTCTGTTCATTTCAATATGTGTTTATCGTGAACTGACCTTAAAGGCTATTTACGGTGCTTTACTGAATACTGTTAAAACCTCAGGTGTCATTATGATGATGGTTGCTGCAGCTCAGGTTTCAGCCTGGCTTATGACTGTAGCTGATCTTCCAGGAACTGTAATTGAACTGCTAAGACCAATGATTGACAGTCCAAAAATACTGCTGGCTTTCATTCTGATTCTACTTACTGTCATGGGTATGGTTCTGGATCTGATCCCAATCGTTCTGATTCTGGTTCCTGTTCTGATGCCTTTAATTCATGAAGCAGGTATCAATGAGATCTATTTCTGTGTGATGTTTATTATCTGCTGTTCAATTGGTCTGATTACACCACCTGTTGGTAACGTACTGAATGTGGTATCAAGTGTAACCCGTGTGCCATTTGAGCGTTCAGTAATAGGTATTCTGCCATACGCAGGTTCACTCCTGCTGCTACTGATTCTGTTCCTGATATTCCCTGAAATTATCATAGGTCCTCTTAATTTCATGATTGGAAAGTAACCGTTCAGGAGTTTGAATAATAAAAACAGATATGGTTTTAAACAGATTTTATAACTTACTGTAACTCTAGTTTTGCATTTCGATTTTAACTAAAAATCGGCTAATAAATGCGGTCTCGCACCACATTTGCTGTTTAAAAATCAATTTCTTTAACTATTTAGA
>ONFP01000025.1 GCA_900317105.1 uncultured Succinatimonas sp.
GAATAGTCATCGTCAAAGTCGCAGTGATAAAGCCAGCCATAAGCTTCTTCATACATGGCTGGTGAGCCAAAACCACGAATAAGCATATCTGCCCAATTCAATCTTGCAGTCTTTGAGCCTAATGCAGCCGCAGTGTGCATATACTGCTCTGACATATTAAGACTCATTCCCATACCTGTACCGCGCTCATAGAATACAGACATCTGCATCATAGCAGGAGCATAACCGTCATCTGCAGAGTGTCGGATGTAGCCTAAACCTAATTCCTTATCCTCTCTAACACAGATTCCAGCCAACAGCATCTGTCCCCAGGCATACATGAATACAGGACTTTTAACAATACGGGCACGATCTTCAATATCGGCAGTGAACTGACATCTGTCCTGATCTCTTACCACTGCTGCAAGTCGACTGTTTTCAATAATGGAATTCATTTTATCAGGAGTATACATTTCTGTATTGGCATTAGGAGCTGCATTGGAAAGACCGCTAAAATCGATGTTTGCCAGAGTATCTCGTGCCACCATAGCTCTAGTGGAAGTCACAACCTCATACTTGGCAGCGGCAGTATCTCCTGAATAGGAATAGAGAGCTAAGCCAAGGGCCAGTGCAATAGCACTAAACTTAGTGTATTTAACCATCAGTTCCTCCCTAGCTTAACTTTATTTTTTTAATTATAGAACATATACACAAAGGCAAACTCTCAGATCACTCTGAAAACCTGCGCAACTCTTGTCCCATATTTATTTACGGCAGAATTCAAAAAAAATTTAGAATAAAAAAGGCGATACTTTATTTTTTTAAGTATCGCCCTTATAAATCTGTCTTTAATGATTACAGATTACTTGTTCTCTGATAACCACTTCTGAGCAAAATCAACGCCCTTCTTGATGTTGGTTGCTAACTGAGGAGCTGCCGCGTCAATTAACTGCTGCTCGAACTCTGAAACGGTACCGTAGTCGATAACCTCATCCCAGCCGTTCTTGCCGAAGCGAACTGCCTGAGCGAAGAATGGAGCAACCTTTGAGCCGCCTTCAACGTATGCGTACTCGTTTACACCAGGCTCACCCATTAAGCCCTTAACAACCTTAAGAGCAAAACGTGCACCGGCAGTTGCCATTGATAGAGTTGCAGAACCTGCACCAGCCTTAGCCTCAACAACCTCGGTACCAGCATTCTGGATACGCTCGGTTAGAGGCTTGATACGGTCAGCCTTGATCTGCTCGTGACCGATAACCTTTGATAACAGAGGGATGATGGTGGTGCCTGAGTGACCGCCGATTACTGGAACAAGGATTCTCTGGTTAGAGATACCTAGCTCAGCTGCTAAGAAGGTCTCTGAACGGATAACGTCTAGAACAGAAACACCGAACAGACGGTGCTTGTCGTATACACCCTCAGCCTTTAGAACTTCAGCTGCTAGAGGTACAGTTGAGTTAACTGGGTTGGTGATGATGCAGATGCATGCCTTTGGACATACACGAGCACAGTTGCGAACTAGGTTTGCAATGATACCTGCGTTGATGTTGAACAGATCATCACGGGTCATGCCTGGCTTACGTGCAACACCTGCTGGAATTACAACAACGTCAGCGCCTTCTAGAGCCTTTGGAAGATCGTCGCCAGTGTAACCCTGAACCTCAACGTCTGTTGGGATGTGGCTTAGATCAACTGCAACACCAGGGGTAAATGGTGCAACGTCAAATAAACCTAGCTTTGAACCAGCTGGTAATGAATTCTTTAAAATCATTGATAAAGGCTGGCCAATACCGCCTGCTGCACCTAAAACTGCAACTTTCATGTGTTACTCCTAACAAAATGAAAAAAGTAGAACCTACGTCTACATCATAAATAAAAATTTTTGTGTATTCGGTGATTATACCAAACACAGAATAGTCTTTGTTTAATCTGCACAGTATACAACGTGATTATGTGATATTAATAGAAAAATGCAGAGATATAGAGCATACCTCTGCATTTTGTATAATATGTTGTACTAAAAACTACAGATTATTCGCCCTTGGAGAAATCCAACAGAGAATATATTGAATCTTCCTTTCCTTCAAGGCATCTGGTGTTTTCAAAATACTCTTCAACAGAAGGCAGTCTTCCAAGTTTTGCAGTTACAGAAGCAAGCTCTGCACTTCCGAGGAACACGTTTGCACCATTACCGAGTCTGTTAGGGAAATTTCTGGTTGAGGTAGAAATCACAGTAGCGTTATCAGCGACACGAGCCTGATTACCCATACACAGAGAGCATCCTGGGATCTCAATACGGGCACCAGCCTTTCCAAGAATTGATAACAGACCTTCATTAGAAAGCTGCTGTCTGTCCATACGGGTTGGAGGAGCCATCCACAGTCTTACCTTTGCCTCGGATTTTAAGTCTCTGAAGATTTCAGCTGCAGCACGATAATGACCGATATTGGTCATGCAGGAACCGATGAATACTTCATCAATTTTTGTGTTTGCAACATCTGAAAGCAGTCTGGCATCATCAGGATCGTTAGGAGCACATAGAATTGGCTCACTGATCTCATCCAGATTAATTTCCAGAACCTCTGCATAGGTGCAGTCCTTGTCAGCCTCAATCAGAGATGGGTTATCAAGCCACTGCTGCATTGCATCAGCACGTTTTAAAAGAGCATCCTTTGACTCGTAGCCATCCTTTGCCATCTGTCTTAACAGTGCAATGTTTGATTTCAGATACTTCTCTACAGAAGACTGTGACAGCTTGATAGCACATGCGGCAGCTGAACGCTCTGCAGAAGCATCAGCAAGCTCAAACGCATGTTCTACGCTTAAATCCTCTAGCCCCTCAATCTCAATAATCTTGCCGGAGAAAACATTCTTTTTGCCCTTCTTCTCAACGGTTAGAAGACCTTTTTTAATTGCAAAGTAAGGGATGGCATGTACTAGGTCACGAAGAGTAATACCTGCCTTGCGCTTACCTGTAAATTTAACCAGAACAGACTCTGGCATATCCAGAGGCATAATTCCGGTTGCAGCAGCGAAGGCTACAAGACCGGAGCCAGCTGCAAAGGAAATACCCAGAGGCATACGGGTGTGAGAATCACCACCGGTGCCAACTGTATCTGGCAGACACATTCTGTTAAGCCAGGTATGAATTACGCCATCACCTGGATTTAAGGCAACACCGCCACGGGAGTGAATAAACTTAGGCAGAGTTGAGTGAGTCTTAACATCAACACTCTTTGGATAGGCTGCAGTATGACAGAATGACTGCATAACCATTGGAGCTGTAAACTTCAGACAGGCTAAATCCACCAGCTCATCACGTGTCATAGGACCAGTGGTATCCTGAGAACCGACTGTGGTGATTACAGGCTGACAGTACTGACCAGGACGGATACCTTCAACGCCGCAGGCACGACCAACAATCTTCTGGGCACGGGTAAAGCCTCCAGTAGATTTAACCGCTGAGGCCTTGGCAAACACATCAGATGGACCAAGTTTCAGATAAGCTCTGGCTCTGTCAGTCAGATCCTTACCGATAATCAGAGGAATTCTACCGCCGGCACGAACCTCATCCAGTAGAGTTGGGGTCTTAAGAGAGAAACGGCATAATACCTCACCGCTCTCATGGCTGGTGATGGTACCGTCGTAAACGTTAAGATCAACCACATCACCGCGATTAAGTTTTGAAACATCAGCCTCCAGAGGAAGTGCACCTGAATCTTCTAGAGTATTGTAGAAAATAGGAGCAATCTTGCCACCGACAACTACACCACCGGCTCTTTTATTAGGAACACCTTCGATATCATGACCGATGTGCCATAAAAGAGAGTTGGCAGCTGATTTTCTTGAGGAACCGGTTCCAACCACATCACCTACGAAAATCAGAGGATAGCCTTTGTTTTTTAAAGCTTCAATAGTAGAGATAGGGCCTTTAACACCTTCAACATCAGCCTTCAGATCATCACGGGACATCTTGTACATAGCAAGTGCATGCAGAGGAATGTCAGGACGAGACCAGGCATCAGGTGCTGGAGAAAAATCATCAGTATTGGTTTCACCTGCTACCTTGAAAACAGTCAGGGTTACCTTTGAAGGGAAACTATTCTTTGAAGTAAACCAGGTGGCATCTGCCCATTTTTTAATTAAGCTTAAGGCATTGCCGTTGCCCTTGTCTGCAAGCTTGGCAATCTCGTCAAAAGCATTGTAGATAAGCAGAGTATGTTCAAGTGCAGTCTCAGCCTCAGAGGCCATAGCAGAATCTTCAAGCAGACTAATCAGATATCCTACGTTGAAGCCGCCCTTCATGGTGCCTAACAGCTTTACGGCGAGAGACTTATCGACAACGGGACTTACAGTCCTGCCTGAAGCAATGTTATAGAGGAACTCTGCCTTGACTGCAGATGATTCATCTACACCAGGATTGATTCTGTCCTTAAGAAGATGCAGCAGCTCTTCTTCTGAGCCTACTGGAGGATTCTTTAAAAGCTCACAGAGCTCTCTGGTAAAATCTGCATTCAGAGGTAGAGGCTCAACACCAAGACGAGCACGCTCTTTAGCCTGCTCAAAATACTCAGTTAAATACTTTTCCATATAAGCGGTACACCTGTGGTAATTATCGTATCTGGCTCCAGTCAAAGAACTTACCCGGATCGGTTTTTCTGCCTGGTGCTACTTCATTATGTCCGGCAATATTGTTGCCAATCTCCGGATAGGTTTTCTTAAGGACGGCGATAACTTCCTTAAGAGTTGAATACTGCTCTATAGTGTATTCAAGATCATCACAGCCCTCAAGTTCGATACCAATTGAGTAGTCATTGCACTCTTTGTGCCCATTATATGATGATCTGCCAGCGTGCCAGGCTCTATCCAGGAAGGATACATACTGGGTGATTATGCCCTGACGATTGATGAACAGGTGGGTAGAAACCTCAAGATGAGCCACTTCCTTAAAGTAAGGATGAGCGTTTGGATCCAGAGTCCCCTTGAATATATCATCAACGTAAGGTCCGCCGAACTGGCGAGGAGGAAGAGAAATACAGTGAATTACAATAAGAGAGATTTTAGTCCCCTCAGGTCTTTTACCAAACCTGTCAACAGGGACTTTACGGATGTTTATATCGTCAGAATATAGCCATCCTGACTTGATTTGAAACACGGATACCTCCTTTTAGAAGGCAGTTAAGGTCTTTTTGGTGTCAAGAAAGTTAATAACATTTGACTTGGACTTCTGAGTATCAGCAAACTGGATTACTTCGTAGTTTGATGAATCAGACAGTAAAGCTCTGAGCAGACGATTGTTCAGATCATGACCGGTCTTGTAAGCCTTGAAGTTTGCAAGAATGCTGTGACCGTCCATGTACAGATCACCGATAGCATCTAAAAGCTTATGCTTAACAAACTCATCCTCGTAACGCAGACCTTCTGGATTGATTACTCTGTGATCATCAAGAACAACGGCATTCTCAAGTGAACCGCCTAATGCAAGATTGTGAGCATGCATATACTCAACATCTCTCATAAAACAGAAGGTTCTTGCTCTTGAAACGTCACGGGCGAAAGCCTCACCGGTAAAGCTCATGGCATAGTGCTGCTTATCCTTATCCATTGCAGGATGGTTAAAATCAATCTGAAGATCAAGATTGAAACCGCTCTCTGAAGGAGTAAGCTCTGCCCACTTTCCTTCGTTCTCAACACGAACCTTACGTACTACACGCAGGAATTTCTTAGGAGCAGACAGTTCCTGAATGCCTACTGAAGCAAACAGGTAGATGAATGGCTGAGCAGAACCATCCATTACAGGAATCTCTGGGGCATTAACATCAATAAACAGATTATCAATACCTAAGGCTGAAAGCGCAGCGGTAAGATGTTCAACAGTAGAAATACGGACACCGGTTTCATTAACCAGAGCGGTACACAGCTGTGTATCCTTTACATTGTCCGCAGTACATTTCATTGTAACATTAGGATTCAGATCGGTTCTTGTATACACAATACCGGTATCTGCAGGAGCTGGACGGAAAGCCACCTCTACCTTTGCACCTGAATGTAAACCGATACCAGTCATGGATACTGGCTTTAGAATTGTACGCTGATTGATCATCAAAATACCTCACAATTTTCTGAGTGTAATTATAGTACATCTTTCAGATATGTGAAACTCGTCAAAAATAATTTTAATTTACGAGCTTCATTTGTATCCCATCTTAAGATGCATTTCTTAGCGATACCTTAGCTGTATTTACAACCATTCGTTAACATTCAATTTTTCTAAATCTATATGTTTCTATACTTCCGTATATGAGAATATTCTCCAAAAATTAAGGTCAGCAGCTGCTGACCTTATAGACTAGAATTCATTTTTTGAGTTTAGGATTGGAGGAAGATTCCACGCATCAGAGCTCTGACCCTGATTGCTCATAGAATTAAATCCACCGTTATCAAAAATCTTGGTATTGGCAGTCTGGGCTACGGTCTGATTTGTCTCAGTGTTATTCGCAAACATGGCAGCCTTGTTAGCCTCTCGCTCGTTCAGATTTCTAAGCTCGCGCTTTGCCATATTGGCAGGCTTCTTTGGATCAACTGCACTGATACCTGCAATCAGAAGTGTCAGAGAAACCTCATCTTCGGCCAGATTCTCATCAAAGAAGATACCGGTCTTACAGTCAGCATCCTCATCAGCATATGCCTGAATTGCTGAGCATACATTGTCCAGCTGAATAATCGGAAAGTTTGGATTGATCTTTACATAAGCCATAACACCTGAAGCAGATCTGATATCCACCTGATCTACCAGAGGGGAATTGATTGCCTTATCCACAGCATCCTCAACCATGTTTGGACCTTTACCGAAACCGTTGCAGATAACGGCATGGCCTCTGCCACGCATAATAGTAACCACGTCAGCAAAATCAAGGTTGATAAAGGCAGGTACGGTGATAGCGTCTGTAATGCCTCTTACAGCATTGAGCAGCACATCATTTGCACATTCAAAAGCCTTGATAATGGCAATGTTGGCTCCAAGATTACGCAGAAGCTTGTCATTATCAATAACAATCAGTGAATCCACATGCTTTGACAGCTCAGTAATACCTGACTCGGCATTTACAGCATGACGTTTACCCTCAAAGGTAAATGGCTTGGTTACCACAGCTACAGTCAGAGCACCAACTTCCTTTGCAATCTGAGCAATGATTGGAGCTGCACCGGTTCCTGTACCACCACCCATACCTGCGGTAATAAAGATCATATCAGCGCCCTGCAGAAGTTTTTTAATATCTTCAGCGGACTCTTCGGCTGCCTTTCTACCCTTGTTTGGATCACAGCCAGAACCAAGTCCAGCGGTCAGCTTAACGCCGATCTGAACCTTGATATCGGAAGTTGATCTGGTCAGAGAATTGGCATCGGTATTAACCGCAATAAACTCCACATTCTTTAGATTATTGTCAATCATGTGCTGAATGGTATTGCAGCCACCGCCACCTACACCAACAACGATAATTTTTGCGTTATATATTTTATTAGTTTCAGTAGAACCAAGTACTGAATAATCGTCGCTCATGTCTATCTCCAAAAAAATCTATACACACTTATCTTAATAGTAGCACCCAAGTCTTAAAACAAACATAGAACACTTGCGAAAAAATTGAGTAATATCATAATTTTGTTAAAAAATTTCGAAAAACAGCCGTTTCCATATCAACTTAGATGACAAAATTCTGAAAATTACACAGACTAGAAACGAAACCACCACTTGTATTAAGTGGTGGTAATAGGTTAAAGCTGCTCAAAATATTTCTTGGCAAGCTTTATATATTCACTGTTTATGTATTTCTGGGACTTGATTCGGTTGCTTATCTGAATATCACTGGTATCAAGAGACTTGAGCACAACCAGAGTATTGCTGGTCAGATCTTTTTCAAGATTCTGAATCCAGCTTCTGCGGTGGCCCTGCTGCTCAAAGAGTTTTATCTGCTCATCTAAAGAGGTAACATGATGTTTCTTCAGATCATCAAGACATTCCTCTTTGGTATATTCCTTTGAGGCAAGCTGTCTGTAGAACTGCTGGTAGGAGTCAACCAGAGAGTCAATATCATCAAGTTGGATCTGCAGAGCCTTAAAATACATGGCCAGGAACTTTGCGACAAGTTCTGGATTTTCATGTGCAAATTTTTCATCAACCTTGATGGTACAAGGAATAACTTCTCCTAGCTGTTCGGCTGAGACAACCTCTTTATAGCCAAGCTTCAGAGCATCATTCAGATCAGGTGACCATAAAGCCAGTGCATGATATTTGTTTTTCTGAAGTTCACCGGAAATATCTGAGTCTGGAAATTTAATAAGTTTTACATCATTCAGATCAAGACCAAAGATATCAAGCCATCTTGCAAGGGTATAAATTGCTGAAGATACTCCTTTGAATGCAAAAGTCTTTCCTTTGATAGCCTCAGGAGAACCGTAAACCCTTGGAAAATACTCATCATATCCCTGTGTTTTGAAGATATCGCTGTTCTCCATGGCAAGAACAGATGTCGCTGCAGATTCATCGTTAGCAATGGCGATAACTTCCACAAACACATCCTTACCGCCCATAATAAATGGCACATGACTGGTACAGGATATATTCCAGGAGGTAGGATCTTTACGATACTGGTTCATTAGTGCAAGACCATTGTAACTGGAGATAGTCAGATCCAGCTCAAAGCCAAGTTTCTTATCCCAGCCCTGCTGCTCTGCATACCACAGCAGAAAACCTTCATGCTCCATGAGGAAGGTTGCCTTTACCTTTGGAAGTTCTGCCGCACTGCAGATAAAACTAAACATCAGAGCACAGACACAGACTAACTTTGAAATAAACCTATTCATTTTCTGTTCTCCAAACTATTTCTTTATGTTAGACAGGATTCGGCGAGCCTGCTTTAGATATTTGTCTGTTACAAATCTAGGATTCTTAACCTGCTTTGAGGTCATGGTGAAATCAGAGGTATTGCTGTCATAAAGTATCAGCATCAGACTACTTGCAATAGTGGATTCAAGTCTCTGAATTGAACTCTTGCCATGAGCTTTCTTTTCAAAGAGTTTTAGCTGTGATTCCATAGGAAGTACAGAATGACGGAGAATATCATACTCACAGAACTCCTTTGAGAATTCAAGATTTGAATATTTTCTGAGGAATTTCTGATAGTCTTTAGTCAGCGAACGAGGATTCTCAATCTGTGTCTCAACTGCCATCATATATGCTGCCAGCATCTTTGCAATTACATCCTCGTGATCCTCGGTATATTCTTTATCAACCAGGAACATCATAGGAATTTCAGCATCAACATCATCAGCGGTTGAAACCAGCTTTAAGCCTTTTTGCTCTGCAAGATAGGTATCTGGCGACCAGATGGCAATACCATCGACTTCACCTTTCTCCAATGCGAGAATACTATCCTTACCTGCCAGATCAACTATATTCACATCTGAAAAGTCCATGTCAAAGATTTCAAGATACTTAACCAGCATATAGGCTCCTGAGGTAAGAGTCTTGATGGCAAATGTCTTTCCTTTGATGGTCTCAGGAGAACCATACACATCAGGATAGTCTTCATTCCAGCCCTTTTCTTTTAGAATATCGCTGTCTGGTTTTACATAGATTCCGGTAGTATTTGACTCATCATTAGCAATGCCGACTATCTCCAGAGGCATCTGATTCGTGCCTACTATCAGAGGAATACTGGTAACACAGGTAACATTCCAGCTTGATGGATCCTTACGATGGCGATCCATCATATCAATACCGTTGGTATCCAGAATTGTGAGATCAATATTCACACCTACTTTTTTATCAAATCCCTGTTTTTTGGCATACCACATCAGAAAGCCCTCATGCTCCATCAGCATGGTGACCTTGATTCTTGGCAGATCAAATGCCATAACCTGCGTCGTCCCCATAACAAGCAGGAAAACACAGAATAAAATCCTTAGTACGTAGGAAAACATTACGCCCCCTAGGAACAAAATAATTTGTATATAGGAAAAGACGAAAGTTATGGAAAAACTTCCGCATCTAATTAAGTATAGAAATAAAGAAAAGATTAACTGTTTATAAGTTGCGACTTTTGCAGATACGATCAAAAATCTTGAAAAGGAAATATTGAAAATAAGGAATTTTTTCAGGAGGGAGCAAAAAAAAGTGTTCCCAATTCTTTGCAGAATTGAGAACAGTTCACATTAAATCTTATTCTGGTTATTCAGACTTAGAACGCAGAATTGGAGGAAGATTCCATAAATCATCCTTTGAATCCTCTACTGGGCTCTTACCAAAGGTATCAACTGGAACCTCAGCAATTTCGTTAACATTTCTAAAGGTTGGTTCCTGATTTGCTGAACCAAAACCAGTGAAACTGCTCTGCTGGTGCTGACGTGAGAATCCAGAATTATCCATCTGCTGATTCATCTGAGGCTGAGAAGCCTGATTCTGCATTGGTTGCTGATTCTGACGCTGGAAACCAAAGTTGTTATTGTTTACGTTACCAAAGAAATTTGGCTTTGCAACTTCTGCTGCCCCCTTGGCAATCTGAGAACGAGCCTTGTTGGCTGGGTTGTTGGTATCAGTTGCGCTGATGCCGGTGATCAGAATGGTAATTGATACCTGATCCTCTGAGATTGACTCATCAAAGCTCATACCAAACTTACAATCTGCTTCCTCATCAGCATATGACTGAATTGCGTTACAGATTTCCTCCCACTTGGTGATTGGGAAGTTTGGATTTACACGAACGTTAGCCAACAGACCTGCTGCTGACTTGATATCAACCTGTTCAATCAGAGGAGAGTGAATTGCTCTATCAACTGCATCCTCAACGAAGTTTGCACCCTGACCAACACCGTTACCGATCATTGCATGACCACGACCACGCATTACGGTTACAACGTCAGCAAAGTCAAGGTTAATAAAGCCAGGGTTGGTAATTGCATCGGTAATGCCCTTAACAGCATTTAACAGAATATCGTTTGCAGCATTGAAAGCATTAACGATTGAAATGTTTGCACCAAGATTCTTTAACAGCTTGTCATTATCAATAACAATCAGTGAATCTACGTGTTTTGAAAGCTCGGTAATACCGGACTCGGCATTTACCATGTGACGCTTGCCTTCAAACTTGAATGGCTTGGTTACAACTGCAACAGTTAAGGCTCCAGTCTCCTTTGCAATCTCAGCAATGATAGGAGCTGCACCTGTACCGGTACCACCGCCCATACCTGCGGTAATGAATACCATATCAGAGCCCTGGATCAGTTTCTTAATATCTTCCTTAGACTCTTCTGCGGCCTTGCGTCCTTTGTTAGGATCACATCCTGCACCTAAACCGTTGGTTAATTTAACACCAATCTGAACCTTTAATGGTGAAGTTGAGTTAACCAGAGCCTGTGAATCGGTATTCACAGCAATAAATTCAACTCCAGACAAGCTTTCATTGATCATATGCTGCAGTGAGTTACCACCGCCACCACCGATACCTAATACACGAATAACGCAGGAACCTGATGGTGTAATAGTGGTTCCTGTACCTGCATTTGCTACTGACTCAACACGAAAATCGCTCATTTTTATTCTCTCTGCAAAAATCTTTTCTAAATCATACCAATAAATATGGCTTAGTGTATAAATTAAACCCTAATTTTTTGTAGTAGCTCACGCACTACTTAATACCGCCAGAACAGGCTTACAGCTCTCTGGATATCCATTCAAGAGCTGCACCTAATATGCCCTTGCTCTTTTTACCTTTCTCATTACGTTCATCATCGGTATACTGCTTAAGATCATCAAATCTTGCGGATCTTAATAATCCTATTGCAACAGCCTTATCTGAATCTGAAATAATTGCTGGTTCTCCGGCATTTTCAAAAAGGCTGATACCGATAGGATGACCGACTCTTACCTTGGTATTGCACTTTAAGAAAGTATTATCCTGGAAATTGTAATCACGAACCCACTCTGAGAATACCTGCTCAATACCAGGAAGTTTTGAAGTACCACCGGTAAGAACAATACCACCGCCTATTTCCAGGCTCTTTAAAGTTGAGCTGCCGTAGAAATTGATACGCTGGAAAATCAGTTCACACATGCTTCTGATACCACGGTTGATAACATCTGCAAGAGTGCCGTTGCGAACTGCAACCTCACTGGAGCTTACCTGAGTGGTATTTGACTCGGTGTCAGGAATTCTGATGGAGATGTTGGCATTGTCCTCAGAAAGGAATCTTGAATCAGCACATCCGTAATTACACTTGATGAACTCGGCATTCTTCATAGAGATGGAGAATTCCTTGGCAATCATCTTGGTAATGTAGTTGCCACCGTCATCAATACCGAAGGATAAAAGCTGACGCTTGCCCTCATAAACAGTCACGTTAACGGTACCGCCACCGATATCCACATGAATTACACCGATTTCCTTCTCCGCATCAGTTAAAACTGCGCTTGATGCAGCATTTCCTGCATAAATAATTGAGCAGACGTCCAAATCAGGATTGGTCATGCGAATAGCTTTTTCGATATTGTTCTTGTACATAAAGCTGCAGCCTATTACATGTACACTGGCAGAAAGACGCTTTGCATACATGCCGATAGGATTTGTTACCTGCTCGGAGCTTTCGGTTACATACTGCTGAGGGATTGCATGAATAATTGAATAATCTGCAGCATTGAACTGTACACCGGCCATTGCCATTCTTACAGCCTTATTACGGTCTGATTTCTCGATGGTACCAGACTGAATGGTGGAATGACCCTGCTGGTTTTCTGCAACAATAAAACAACCTGGCACACCGGTTACTATTTTCTCAATAGTGACACCGTAGGTTTTCTGATAATCCTGAATTAAATAGGCAATCTGACTTGCTAGACTGTTGATATCGGAAATGTGTCCCTGAACCATACCGTGACTGACACATTCTCTCATGCCCTGTATCTTAATCTGCTTGTTTGGTTCAACTATGCCTGATACTAGACGAATAAAAGAACTTCCAATGTCCAGAGCATAGATCTGCTGTTCTGAATCACTGATAGTTACAGGACTGCTCCCTTTCTTTTTCATGATTGCCATAAAATAAAAAAGTCCCCTTAATTATTCTTATTCTGTTCTGATGCGGATTTCTTTCCTACAGCGAATCCGACATCATATCTTAAATCCACATACTCTACGTCATTTATATCAAGACCGGAATGCTTAAATGAACGTATGAATCTTTTTAGTCTTTCAATACCTTCTTTCTGACCGCGCCCTAAAATAAGCTTGGTTCCATTATCAAGTGTTATTGTATAACAACGGACATTATCAAGATATAACTCAATCATCTGATATGGGGAGTCCGTCATAACTCTAATAAAAGAAACAGCGCTGTCATAAACATCTGTACACAGATTGTCTCGGGATGCCCCAAGTTTGACCAGAGGAAGAGCAAAATTAGTCAGGTCCGGATAAAAGATGCTTCTGGTTTTGGCATCATATATTCCGTTGTCATTCCAGTATGCAGCAGGAACATGCTCAATCACTGAAAGCACCAGGGTATCAGGCATTTTCTTCTGAATAGCCACCTGAGCAATCCAGGGTTCCTTCAGCAGCTCCTGCTTCAGAACCTTAACATCTAAAGTGGCAATATTCTGACCTGCGCAAACCCTGCCGGTAATATCTGCAATCTTCTTTTTGGTTATATTCTTGAAAACTCCGTCAATCTGAACCGCCTTCACCGGCAGAGCATTTGACTGAGACAAAAAGTGCTTGATTAAAAGATCACCTTTGACAACAAGAGCTACCAGCAGCATCACAAAAATGATGCCTGCGATAAAATAACCGCGGCTGTGTCTTGTCTTCGACATAGTGGTCCTTAAACTTTTTCAAATATTGTAGAAAGATTTCTTGCAACCTGAACTACGTTACCTGCACCCTGAGTTAACAGCAGAGCTCCGTCATCCAGAAGATTCTCAAGGATCTCCGGAACCTCATTTACTGTCTCTACAAAATGAGGTTCAAGCTTACCCTTAAGTCTTATAGACATGCACAGATGTCTACCGTCAGCACCGGCAATAGGATCTTCTCCTGCAGGATATACATCTACCAGTACCAGCTTATCCACAAGCTGAAGAACTCTTACGAAATCCTCATAGCAGTCACGGGTTCTGGTATAGCGATGAGGCTGGAATACCATAACCAGTTCCTTATCAGGATATGCAAGTCTTGCGGCTTTAATTGTAGCCTCAACCTCTGTTGGGTGATGACCATAATCATCAACAAGAGTAATAATCTTGCCTGACTTGGTCTTAAAGTTACCGTAATTCTGGAATCTGCGACCCACGCCCTTGAAGTTCTTCAGAGCTTCAACAATTACTGACTCCTCGATTCCCGCTTCAATGGCAACCGCAACAGCAGCAGCGGCATTCTTGGCCATATGAATTCCAGGAACAGGCAGCTCGATGCAGATAGGTGCATGGTCACGTCTTACAACCTTGAACTCACATCTAGGGCCGACTTCCTTAAAGTCTACAACTCTGAAATCAGCCTTCTCAGACTCGCCGTAGGTAAGCACAGTACGACCGATCTTAGGAATAATCTCCTTAACATTAGGATCATCCAGGCAAACAACAGCTACACCGTAGAAAGGAAGATTGTGAAGAAACTCCACAAAAGTCTTCTTGAGGCAGTTGAAATCGCCGCCATAGGTGTCAAGATGATCAGGCTCAATGTTGGTGACCACTGTCATCATTGGCAGAAGATGCAGGAATGATGCATCTGATTCATCAGCCTCGGCAATCAGATAGTTACCGGTACCCAGTCTTGCATTTGTACCAGCACTGTTTAACAGTCCGCCGATAACAAAGGTTGGATCAAGCTTTGCCTGAGCAAATATTGAAGCAATAAGAGAAGTGGTGGTGGTTTTGCCGTGGGTTCCAGAAACAGCAATACCGTTTCTGTAGCGCATCAGCTCACCAAGCATCTCTGCACGACGAACTACAGGAATATGCAGTTCTCTGGCTTTCTGAATCTCTGGATTGTCCTCATGAATAGCTGAAGATACAACAACGACAGAGGAGCCGTTGACGTTTTCTGCGGCATGACCGATAAATACGGTAATACCAAGCTTTTCTAATCTTTCAGTAACCTTAGACTTTGCAATATCAGAACCGGAGATGGTATAACCGCGATTTAAAAGCACTTCTGCAATGCCGCACATACCGGCACCGCCGATACCGATGAAATGAATCCTCTTGACCTTATGCATCAGAGGAACAGTGTGGATATTATTTGTTGTGGTCATTTTATCTTTGTTTACTTATTTTTGTTTTTAATATGTTTTAATTCTTTACAACGCTGTCAATAATGGCAACGGCCTTCTCTGTAGAATCAATGCTTGCAGCGTTTCTGGCAGCATCTGACATGGCCTTCAGTTTTGCACGATGATCGATTAAATCTTTTATTGTCTCATATAACCTGTCAGCAGATAAATCCTTTTGAGCAAATACAAAAGCAGCACCGGCATCTTTTAGGAACTGGGCATTCTTGGTCTGATGGTCATCTACTGCAGTTGGCAGTGGAACAAAGATTGCAGGAAGACAGGCAGTGCAGGTCTCGGCAACAGTCAGGGCTCCTGCTCTGCAGATAATCAGATCTGTATTCTTATATAAAGAATTCATGTCATCAATAAAATCAGTTGCCTCATACTCAAAGACAGCGCCTTCATACAGTTTTCTTACAGATTCACTGTTGCCCTTACCGCACTGATGAACAACCTTGATTGAATTTTCAGTAAATTTCTTTAATGCTACTGGAACAAGCTCATTCAAAGCTCTGGCACCTAAAGAGCCACCAACAATAGAGATTCTGATTTTGCCAGAAGTGTAGTCACGAGGAAAATCGTGAAGTTCGATGATCTCTTTTCGTACAGGATTGCCTACAACAGTAACCTTATCTCCGGTAAATGCACCAGGAAAACCAAGCATTACAGAGGAGGCCACCTTGTATAAAAGCTTATTGGTCATACCTGCTGCGGCATTCTGCTCATGCAGCACTACAGGAATCTTCTGCAGATAGGCTGCCAGACCACCTGGTCCTGAAGCATATCCGCCCATGCCTAAAACAACATCCGGCTTGAATTCCTTAATCACGGCACGAGCCTGCAGAACAGCCTTCATAATCATGAAAGGTGCACCGATTAAACGCTTGATACCGTTACGTCTGATACCCTTTACATCAATGTATCTGATATCAAACCCATGCTTTGGAACAAGCTGTTCTTCCATTCTGCCACGGGTTCCAAGCCACAGAATCTGAGCCCCTTCATCCTGCATTTTCTTTGCAATTGCAATTGCAGGAAATACATGGCCGCCAGTGCCGCCGGCCATAACCAATACTTTCTTAGCTTTCATAATATATGCGCTTAAATCTTATCTTTTATTCGATATAACCTTATTACGCCATTCATAATCAATTCTTAAAAGAATTCCAATAGCGGTACAGAACACCATCAGAGACGAACCGCCGTAACTGATGAATGGCAGAGTCAGACCTTTTGTTGGCAGACCGCCTGAAGCTGCTCCGATATTGATGAAGGTCTGCAAAGCCACCCAGGCTCCGATTCCAACTGCAACATATCCCTGGTAAATGGCATCCTCTTTGAGGATCTTAAGCCCAAGGGATATGCCCTTATAAACAATTACAAACTCCAGCAGAATAAGAACACACATTCCTATAAAGCCGAATTCCTCACCGAAAATTGCGGTTACAAAGTCAGTGTGGGCTTCAGGAAGATAACCTAATTTCTGATAGGAGTTACCAAGACCTTCACCATAAACACCACCTCTGCCGTATGCCATCAGAGACTGTGTCAGCTGATAGCCGGAGCCAAACTCATCTGACCAGGGATCTAAAAATGAGGTCACACGTCTTGCTCTGTATGGGGAGAATTTAATCAGCAGAAAACAGATAAGCCCCATAATAAGGCCCACAAAGATGTACTTTAAAAGACCAACTCCCGCAACAAACATGATGGCAAAGGTAATTACGGCCAGCACAAAGAAAGAGCCCATATCCGGCTGCAATAACAGCAGAACGGTCATAATTGCCAGAAAAACAATCGGTCTTAAAAAGCCCTGAATGGTTTTGGAGATTGCCTCAATCTTTCTGCTTACATAATCTGAAAAATAAAGGATCCAGATGAGCTTTAAAAGCTCAGCAGGCTGAAGATTCATCAGACCAAGATTCAGCCAGCGTTTTGCACCGTTAATCTCTCGTCCGACTATCAGAACAAGAATCATCAGACACAGAACAAATGACAGACAGACCAAAGAGCGTTTCTTCCAGAATGCTGTTGGAGTCATAGTCGCAACAAGAGCACAGAAAAGAGCAATGGCGATACCGAAAAGGTGTCGTTTAGTCTGATACATGGAGTCTCCGTATTTCATGGTTGACTCCATAATTGAAGCAGAACTGATAATCACAACGCCCAGCGCCAGAAGAATTACAGTTGTAAGCAGTAAAACTCTGTCGTATCCTGGATTGCCCCTTTTGAATAACTGCATTTACTACTCTTGAAGTTTACCTACCAGCTCAACAAATACCTGTCCGCGATCCTCAAAGCCCTTGAACTGATCAAAAGAAGCACATGCAGGAGATAACAGAATTGCCTGCCCTTCTGTTGCCATCTCATAAGCTCTGTTCAGGCCTTCTTCCATGGTTTCAACATTAATGCACAGCTCAGGATTCAGATCTAAAAGCTTCTGCTTATCCTTACCAAAGCAGAAAACAGCCTTTACTTCATTACCTATGTACTTCTTAAGCGGTGTAAAGTCCTGACCTTTTCCAAGACCACCTGCCAAAAGAAGAATGCCCTTGCTGTGGATGTCACGAAGTCCAATGATTGCTGCCTCGGATGAGGCTACATTAGTTGCCTTAGAATCGTTGTAGTAACAGACTTTTTTAATGGTCTTAACCAGCTGACAGCGGTGAGGAAGACCTGTAAAGCGACGTAATGCTCTGATCTGAGATGCCTTTGAAACATTTACACAGTCTGTTAAAGCCAGACAGGCAAGTACATTCAGATAGTTGTGAACTCCATAGATACGAAGCTCATTTACGTTGATGATACGCTGTTTGTTCTTGGTCAGAAAGACTCCATCGCGGGATCTTTCGATACCGTAAGAGCCTTTGTTATCAAGACCGAAGGAAATGATATTGTATTTATCCTGTTCTGACTCAAGAGGATAAGTACGAGGATCTTCACGGTTAACAATTACATTCTTGCAGTTCTTGAAGATAGCCTTTTTAGCAAGAGCGTATTCTTCAATATCGCCGTGATATCTGTCGAGGTGATCCTCAGATACATTAAGAATTGTACATGCAGCAAGCTTCAGAGACTTTGTGGTTTCCAGCTCGAAACTTGAAAGCTCAAGCACATAGAGTTCAACATCATCTGAAAGAATATCAAATACAGGAACACCGATATTTGCTCCGACTGCAACCTTAATTCCAGCAGTATCGGCCATGAAACCAGTTAATGCAGTAACGGTTGATTTACCGTTTGAACCGGTAATACCTATAACAGGAGCCTTAGCTTCTCTTGCAAAAAGCTCAATATCACCGACAACTTCAACGCCGGCATTAATAACCTTGGAAATTTCCTCGTCATAGATACTGATACCAGGGCTGATGACAACCATGTCATACTCAACCAGAACATCGGCACTGATTGGACCTAATCTTAAGTCAATTCCAGTTGGAAGATCACCTACGTGAGGAGGATTGTGTCTGGTATCAAAAACAGTCAGAACCTTAAGGTCATGTTTGATTAGATATTTAATAGCTGAAATATTTGAAATACCTAAACCTATTACTGCTATTTTCTTTCCGTCTAAATTCTTATTCATTTTTATTTCTAATAATTATCTTAATTTCAAGGTGATAATACCGATCAGAACCAGCACTATGGTAATAATCCAGAAACGAGCCATTACTCGAGGCTCAGGCCAGCCACCCTTTTCAAAATGATGATGAATTGGTGCCATTCTGAAGATTCTGCGACCTCTCCACTTGTAGGAGCCTACCTGCAGGATCACACTGACAGTCTCAAGAACAAAGATACCGCCCATAATGAACAGCAGGAATTCCTGTCTGATCAGAATTGCGATAATACCTAAAACAGCACCCAAAGATAAGGAGCCAACATCACCCATGAATACCTGAGCTGGATATGAGTTAAACCATAGGAACCCTAAACCTGCACCGATGATTGCAGTACAGGCAATGGTGATTTCTGAAGCCTTTGGAACATAAGGAATATATAGATAGCTTGCAAAGTTTGAATTTGAGGTTACCCAGGCGACAAAAGCAAGACCAGAGGCCACGGTAATGGTAGTGATGATTGCAAGTCCATCAAGACCGTCAGTAAGATTAACCGCATTTGAGGAACCGGTAAGCACGAAATAGGCCAGAGGGATAATCAGGAATCCTAAATCAGGCATAAAATCCTTAAAGAAAGGAACCACTAAGGTTGTTTCTGCAGGAGTGGATGCTGTTCCGTAAATGCAGCAGGCTAGGGTGATTGCACAGGCTGACTGCCAGAAATACTTATATTTAGCTCTAAGTCCATGAGGGTCGTGACGAACTACCTTAAGATAGTCATCAGCAAAACCGATGCAGGAATAGCAGATAAGGGTTGCCAGGGTATACCATACATAGACATTATCAAGCTTACACCATAGAAGCATTGATAAGGCAATTGAGCCTATAATCAGAATACCGCCCATGGTTGGAGTACCGTTCTTTTTCAGATGAGACTCAGGGCCATCATTTCTAACAACCTGACCAAAATGTAAAAGCTGCAGTTTTCTGATTACATATGAACCGAAAAACAGAGAAAGGAATAAAGCTGTAAACAGTGACAGTACAGCTCTGAATGTCAGGTACTCAAAAACACGAAATGATGAAATGTACTGACTTAAGTAATCTGATAAAAAAACTATCATTTATTTGGCCCCTAGAGCGATAAGTTCCTTGGTAATCTCTTCCATATGCATAGAATGTGAGCCTTTTACTAAAAAGCTTGTATATGGGTGATTGTTAATTACAGTGCGTGCATATTTTACGAGATCTGCGTGACAATTAAAATGCTTTGCTTTATTTCCTGCCTTTTTGCAGGTGTGTTCAGTTAGAGGACCAACACATAAAAGCTCATCAACTTTAGAGGCCGCATGCTCACCTACACTTTCGTGAAGCTCGATCGCAGCATCTCCAAGCTCACCCATGTCACCAAAAATCATAACCTTATGACCTGTCTGAAGATTTAAGGTATCAAGAGCTGCAATCACAGCGTTATAGCTTGCATTGTAGGCATCATCAATAACACTCATGTTACTGAAGGTGTTGGCAAATAGACGCCCCTTGATAGCACCAGAAGAAAGCAGGCCTTCCTTCAGCTTTGCCTCATCAGCTCCGCTGATTAGAGCCAGAGTACAGGCGGCGGCTGCATTAGAAGCATTGTGGGCGCCCATTACATTCATACTGATATCAAAACTCTGATTAGGACAGGTTAAGGTGAAACTCAGGCCATCAGCAGAATTCTTAACATTGGAGAAACGTACAAAGTCAAATTCATGGGAACCAAAGGACAGAAGTTTTCCACTTGCAAAAGCTGACTTATAATCAGACTTCCAGCGTTCAAAATACTTGTTGTCAGATGGAACTGCAGCCATACCGCCACGGGACAGTACATCCTCAAGAATTTCAGACTTTCCCTTGTAGACTCCGTCATATGAGCCGAAACCTTCAATATGAGCTCCACCAACATTGTTGATGATAGCAGTGTCAGCCTTGACGAACTCACAGGTATGGGCTATATCAAAGAGATGACTGGCGCCCTGTTCAATAACAGCAAACTCTGTATCTTTCTCCAAACGCAAAAGAGTTAGAGGAACACCAATGTCATTATTGAAATTTCCGTTGGTGCACATACTCTTGCCACAGAGTGAAAGAATTGAGTGAGTAAATTCCTTAACTGTGGTCTTTCCACATGAACCGGTAAGACTAGCAATTTTAGCCTTTGACTGACGTCTTACCAGATAACCGCAGTAGCCTAATGCCTTCTGGGTATCATTACACAGTACTACAGGAACCTTATTGACGACATTCTCAGGAAGAACCTTTGAGGAAACAACTGCGACCGCACCATTATCAATTGCCTTTTCAATAAAGTCATGACCGTCAAAACGCTCTCCGACAAGAGCAACAAAAAGAGCATCCTTACAGTTACGGGAATCTGTGCTTACGGCACTGATTTCTCTGTCAGCGCCAAGAAGCTTATAGTTTGCGTATACTGCAAGCTCACTTAATTTAAAACTAATCACATTTAACTCCTAAAAGCTTGCAGGCGACCTCTCTGTCTGAGAAATGAATGGTCTTGTCCTTAAAAATCTGATAATCCTCGTGACCTTTTCCGGCAATCACGATGCAGTCCTTTTCAGTTGCGTGCTCAAAGGCATACTTGATAGCCTTCTCTCGATCCTCTATGCAGACATAATTATGAGCTTCGGCAATTACACCGTTCTGCATATCATCTAAAATAGACTTAGGATCTTCAGTTCTAGGGTTATCTGAGGTGAAAACTGCATGATCCGCAAAAACAGAGGCCTTGATTGCCATAATCGGACGCTTTCCTTTATCTCTGTCACCGCCACAGCCTAATACACACCAGATCTCACCGTCAGGATGATGTTCTCTTACGCCACGAAGAACCTGCTCAACACCATCAGGAGTATGAGCATAGTCAACAACAATATGAGGCTTGTGTTCTGCGGTAAAGCACTCCATTCTACCCTTGATTGGCTTAAGCTTTGAAGCTGTGGCTAAAAGCTTATCCAGAGGGAAACCAAGATTCAGAAGAACAGTTAAGGCACATGCAAAATTTTCAACATTGAATCCGCCTAAAAGACCGATTTCGCACTTGCCTGAGCCATAGCTTGATTCAACCTCGATAACAATGGAATGTGCCTTATAGGTAGCTGACTTGATCCATACATAGCGGTTGAATAAAAGGGAATTGGTTGAGCTGAAGAAATCGCTCTTGCAGCTGTAAGCTACACAGCCGTGAAGCTCTTCACTGTACTTTATGCCCTGCTCATTATCAACATTCAGAACTATACGCTTAGGAGAAACTCTCTTTAGGAAGTTCAGCTTAGCCTCGGCATATTTTTCCATGGTCTTGTGATAATCAAGATGGTCACGTGTCAGATTGGTATAGCCTGCGGCACTGAAACTGCAGCCATCAATTCGACCTTCAACAGCACCTATTGAAGAAACCTCCAAAGCTGCGTAGTGAGCGCCCTGATGAACCATCTGATTTAAGGTTTTCTGCAGAGTTACTGCATCCAGAGTGGTATTTGAACTTTTCTGAAGATCTGGAAGGAAACCGAAACCTAAGGTACCTAAAACAGCACACTTGGTATCCATTCCAAAAGAAAGCCACTGGGCAATTAGCTGAGTAATGGTGCTCTTGCCGTTGGTACCGGTAATTCCGATAAGTCCGATTTTATTTGAAGGATTATCGTAGAACCAGCTTGCCAGAAGACCTATTTTCTTATCCTTAGGGATCTTGATGACAGGAATGGTTACTCCTTCTAAATCCTCATCTGATGGAGGATTCTTATCCTGATATAAAATGGCTGCAGCGCCTGCCTCCTGGGCTGAACGCATATATTTGAGTCCGTTGGTTCTGGTTCCCTTTAAAGCTAAAAATGCTGAACCTTCCTTTATCTTTCTTGAATCTATTTCAAGATCGAGAACATCTATATCCTCGACCTTTTTCTTTAAACCAAGGAAGCTTACAATCTGTTTTAATTTTTTCATTTTTACTTGTCTTTCTTACTATTTTCTTTTTCCAGAGGTACATCCGGCTTAATGTTATATAGCTGCAGAGCTCTGGACATAATCTCACTGAAGGCAGGACCTGAAACGGTACCACCGTAGAACTTACCTGCCTTAGGCGCATTGATAACTACAACAAGAGCAAATCGAGGATTTGAAATCGGAGCAAATCCGGCGAAAGTTGCCATATAGAACTTACCGTAAGTTCCACCTGATGCAATTTTTGCTGTACCAGTCTTACCCGCAACTCGATAGCGATCAATTGCCGCTTTGCCACCGGTACCGTTGTTAACTACAGATTCCAGGGCACGCTGCATATTTACCACCAGCTTTGGAGACATTACGTTTGTACTCTCCGGAACCTTAGGAACTCTTAGAATTGATACAGGTAATCTGTTTCCGCCATTAGCCAGTGTGGCATATGCTGAAGTCAGCTGAATATTTGTAACTGCAACACCGTAACCGAAACCAAGTGTGGCCTTATCAATCTCGGACCAGAAAGGTCTGTTTTCATTAAGTCTTCCAGGACTTTCTCCTGCAAGACCTGATGCAGTTTTACTTCCAAAGCCGAATCTATCCAGTACCGACATGATTTTATGAGGACCAAGCCTCATAGAAATACGGGCCATACCGGTATTTGATGAATACTTGATAATATCAGCAAGTGTTCCCTGACTCATGGCATGAGAATCCCTTACCATTTTACCATCAACTATAAATGGTCGGGTATCAAAAACTTCATTCCAATTGGTTGTTTTAGCCTCTAAGGCGGCCAGAGCAACTAGAGGTTTCATGGTTGAGCCTGGCTCAAAAATATCTGTTACAGCTCTGTTTTTGGCGTTAGTACTGTCGAACTTCTTTCTGTCGTTAGGATCAAAGGATGGTGAGTTAGCAATCGCCAGCACCTCACCGGTTTTAACATCCATCAGAACAGCAGTACCACTGTCCGCATCATTCTCTTTTACGGTATTCTCCAAAGCAGCAAAAGCAACTTCCTGAAGTCTGTTATCAATACTCAGCACCAGACTACCACCCTGAGTTCCCTTTTTTACCGTTCCAAGATTTTCAACGATATGATTGAATTTGTCCTTTTTGGCAAGTCGGGTAGAAGCAGTTGAGGTCAGAAATGAGTTAAAGCTCTGCTCCACACCATAAACACCGGCTCCTTCACCGTTTAAAATACCGATGAGAGTGGCATTCATAGCTCCTGTAGGATAGTGTCGACGGTAGCTGTCACCAAGAATAATTCCGTTTTTACCTAAGGCCTTGAGTTTTTTAGCCTTATCAACATCAAGATAGCGTTTTAAGTGAACAAAACGTCTTGTCTGATCTGCTGTCTTCTTATATAAGGCGTTAACATCGATATCAAGAATCTTGGCAATCTCTGCCATCTTCTTTTTATCAGCATAAACACCTTCCTCATGAAGGAATTTAGGATCAGCATCTACTGTTTTGACAGGAACAGAAATAGCCAGGATTCTGCCGTTTCTGTCTGTGATAAGACCGCGAGGAGGCTCATAGTGATAGTTTCTTACAACACGAGCATTTCCTTCAGCGATTAGTTTTTCAGGATATAGGATCTGGATCCACAGTAGCCTTCCAATTAAGGCTGCCATAAATAAAAAAGCAATACCCCACACGCTGAAAATGCGGAATTTGCTTATTTGTAGGCGACTGCTCCCTTGTTCGTGGATTAGGGCCATTTTATCTTAAATCAATTACAACTTCGTCTTCTGTTTTTGGCTGAACCATGGCTAGTTTTTTAATAGCAGACTTTCTGACTACAGAATACTCTGTCAGGACTTCTCTCTCAGAAAGCAATGAAAGCCATTCCCTATGCATCAGTTCATTCTTTGAGGTTACTTCATTCAGCTGAATTGTAATATCACGGGTCTGCTGAACGATATGTACCTTATAAACCGATAAACATGTCGCTACTAAGATTAACACAAAAGATAAAGAATGTGCGAAAACGTCTTTCAGTATTGTTGGCACCAATGCCGATTTCTTAGCTGAATCAAGCTGACCAGTGTATAAGGGTATTGCTAAAATTTCTGGGGACAGGTCGTCATTTTGACTGTCTGCATTGGCGATACGAAGAATCCTCTGCTCTGTAACTTCAGTTACAACAGTTTTTTCTTCTTTCTTTTCTTCCTTAGGAGCAGAGATCTGAATCTTTGCTACATCAGGTGCCTGTAATTTACTGTTAGCTTTATGTTTGTGAGTCGATCTATCACCAAATTGGGGTTCTTTTTCTTCCTCAACTGGCAGATTGTCTTCTAATTTTCGTAATGCTGATGACTCTTGCATTTAAGGTTGCCTCTTAAGTCGCCTGCATACTCTCAAAGTTGCACTTCGAGATCTTACATTTGACTCTATTTCTTCTGCGGATGCCTTTATGGCACCTCCAACGGGCTCCACCTTTGCTGTAGCTAGTCTCATTTTTTCTGTTTCTTCAAAAGTCAGAGGTAATCCATTAGGAACCTTCTGCCCCTGAGACTTATCTTTTATAAATGTTTTTACGATTCTGTCTTCTAGTGAATGGAAGCTGATTACACATAATCTTCCATTGTCAGCTAACACCTCCAGACTGCTGTCCAGAGCTTTTTTAAGTTCATCAAGCTCCCCGTTTACGGCAATTCTCAATGCCTGGAAACAGCGGGTAGCCTTGTGTTTAGGAGTAGGTTTACCACCGATTACTCTTTTAATGAACTCCGAAAGTTCCAATGTTGTTTCAAAAGGTTTCTTCTCTCGGTCTCTTACAATTGCGGCAGCAACCTTTGATGCAAAGTTCTCCTCACCGTATACCTTGAAAATATATGCCAGATCCTGTTTTGAATAGGTATTGACGATGGTCTTTGCATCTAGTTTTGCACTCTGATCCATTCTCATATCCAAAGGTCCGTCCTTTTCAAAGGAGAATCCTCGTGAGGGATCATCTATCTGAGGAGAGGAAACACCTATGTCCATCAGAATACCGTCAACCTTACCTGCTATTCCAAGTCTTTCACAGACCTCAAGAATATTTGAGAAGGCACTGTGTGTAATGCAGAAACGTTCGTCTTTAATCTCTTTAGCTGCTTCTACGGCAGTTAAATCTCTGTCTAGTCCGTATAATCTTCCTGAAGGTCCAAGTCTTTCTAAGATCTTTCTTGAATGCCCTCCCCTGCCAAAAGTAGCATCCACATATATCCCGTCCGGCTTGATATCAAGACCATCTAGGACTTCATTTAATAAAACAGGAATATGAGAAAAAGCCATCTACAACCTTCATTCGTTAAGTTACAGCTTGAGATTTGCCAGCAGGCTATGGGATTCCATTGATTTACAGGCATCCATAAGCAGGTTATTATCAATCTCTCGCTGAGCTTTAAAGTTTTCTTCGGACCAAAGCTCAAATTTATTGTTAAAGCCAATCAGAAATGCTTTTTTCTCTAGTGATGCCTCAGTTCTTAATTCCTGGGGAATAAGAATTCTTCCCTGAGCATCAAGGCTACAGAAAACAGCACTTCCAAGTACAATACGCTGAATAGTGCGGCAAAGTGGATCGGTAATTGTTGGGAGGGCGCCAAGGGATTCCACCACATTCTCCCACTCGGAAGTAGGATAAATCCAAAGGCATTTGTCAAAAAGAGATCTGGTGACTATCAGCTGACCATCAGACTCATCTTTAATTACATCCTTGTAACGGGCAGGAATAGCCATTCTACCTTTAAGATCAAGGCTGACATCATTGGTGCCACTTAAGAGAAGGCCTGCAAACATCCAATTTCCTTATGGGGTAGAAACAATATCCCCACAAATTCCCACTTTCCCCCATTAAGTTTATCAAAAGATTGCAGTTTTTCAAGAAAAAATAAATTAGGAAAGAATTAGATTTAAGATAAAAAAACAGTAAGTTAAATATATTTGACGGCTATAAATATTCCAAGATCTTTGTGTAAATGCAGAGCAAGTCACAAGATTGGCTTATTTAAGCGATCTGACAAAGCAAAGGAAAAGAGAAAAAGAGTGAAGAAAAAGTGGGAGAAATTCAGGCATCTGATGATTCAGATGCCTTATAAAAGCTATAGAACACCTATTTCCTTATAGAATTTCTCAGCTCCGCTGTGAAGTGGTAGATTAGCTATATCCTTTACAGCATTCTTTGGATCAAGTCCACGAAGATTAGACTGAGCCTGACCTAACTCTTTTATGTTATTCCAGAAAGTCTTGGTCAGATCGTAAACAGTCTGCTCATCAAGATCACCG
>ONFP01000031.1 GCA_900317105.1 uncultured Succinatimonas sp.
GTATTAAATTTATCCTGACCTTCTGCAGTATCAAGATTAAACTGTTTATTCTTGCTGATTGCATTTTTCAGCATATAAAGTAATTTGCTAAAAGAATCTGCTTTAGTTTTATCAGGGATTTGCAACGTCTTTAAGGCTGATCCGATTTTATCAAGCTGAGATGATGAAAGCCTCTTTAATACGGCTATACAATCATCGGATCCAAGCGAAAAGGTATTCAAGAGAGTTTTGGATCCAAACTTTCCATCCGGCTGTTTATTGTTATCATCGATGACAAAATCACCGCTATTATCAATTGTGCTAATAAAAGCTTTTCGATATTCTTCATTTTTATAATTAGGGAAAAGATTTTTTACAAACTTATCGATAGATTCTGTCTTGTTTTTATCTCCACCAAAAACCTCAGAATCAACCTTCAATAGATCAGAACTGGCAAAATAGTCAGGATTTCTATTTTCGTAGAATGCTTTCAGAACACTTTTGAAGAATGCTTTATTGTCATCTAGAGAATAAGAAACTTCATTGCCGTCACGATCAACTTCAGTAAAGTCTTTTTTTATTAGCTGAGCAAAAGCAATTTTTTCTGCAAAGTTTTTTAGCGCGTTAGTTTGTTTAGGATCAACCACGTGATTTTTTTTAGCATTTAAAATAAAGTTCTCCGCTGTAGTCTTCGCTTTATTATGTGCTTTCAGAAGATCATCAGCGGTCTTGATTGCCTGAGTGATTTTTGCAGGAGTAAGTGCATTTCCTGCTTTGATGGTTCCATTTGCCTGCATCGCCCTCATGGTACGGCGCAGATTATTGCTGATATCCTTGTACTTGTCATCGTTGATTAGTACTGTCCAGAAGGCCAAGGTGGCCTGGTTATTGGAATTTTGATGTCCAAGGCCGATATTTCTTGAAATAAAACCTAACGGACTGGTACTCAGTTTGCCGTCGCTCTTTTTAATGCGAACTTCTGCATCAGCATTGCTATGCTCGGCAATATTTTTAAAATCCTGAAGAGTTAGATTAGTGCTGTTGAATTTTGCGTTAAAATCACTCATTTATACCATCCTCTAATTCATAAAAAAAATTCTTTCCTACAATTTTTTGCAGACTAATTATTCTGATGACTCATTCATTTAGTACCTATAGAAACATGATGTTACTAGTGCTCAAAGGCTGATACTGATTTTCTTTTACAGCTTTTATAATGTTCTGAGGTCTCCTTGCGCTGTACTGCAATGCATCATTGTTCATGGTATTAACTTTTTGGGGCCATTCATCAGCGACCGATAGTGAACGGTTAAGACTATCGATAAATCCATCAGTGTCGGTTTGTTCGCTGCAAGGGTACATAAAATTCAGAGAAACCATACGTGTATCTTTGTGATAGCTAAAAGCTCCGCCATTAGTGATTGAAAACAGAAAGTTTGCTTCTAAAAGATAAGGAACAACAGCCGAAACTGCAGCAGGGGAGAGTGTTGTTTGTTCTACATAAATAATGCAGAGTCCAAGTTCTTCTTCAAAATGCAGAAGAGCATTTCTTTCTTCATAAATAAAGTTTGCGGAACAACCTTCTTTTAAAGCCAGATCTAAACCGGTTATTTCGTTGATTTTATTGATAATCTCTTCACTTTTCATGTATTACCAATGCCTTACCTTATTTAGAAAAAAATAATAGACCTATACAGTATAGGTGTAATTTTATAAAGATGTAACTACAAATAAAAAAATAATTAAAAAAAATATAAAAAGTTTGCGTTCCTTCAAATAATAGTTCTGATCGCTTTTGGTCTATAGGCTTTCTCTCACAAAATCTTTCTAAACACTGGAAGGTAAGAGTAGTAAATTTGATTACTTTAAATTTCTCTTAATAATTTTGTAAAGCTCTGTTCCTTTTGCTTAAAAGGAATTTGATTGAAAAGTTAAATTTGTATTTATAGCTAATTTAGACGAGAAGTTGAAAGCAAGAATGTCAGTCTTTTCTTTTATTCGTTAATGTACCTCTATTTGCATGTTCTGATAGTCAGTTTCTGTTTTGTTGGTATTTTGAAAGTAAATATTTTTGTAGTTCTAAAAAAAGAAAAAATGTGACTACAACTGCAATTTTTGATAAAAAACGAAATATTTTAATGTAGGGGAATTTAAACCACCAATAAATGATTTATACTTACATTAAAGTTAAATCTCTAAAGGATTAACTTTATATAAAAAGATAACTTGTGATTATCTTAGTTGATACAAATGACAGGCTGATAATTACGGATTTAATTAAGATTGAGCTATTGAACTTCCTTAAAGTTCTTCATATAGAAAGGCAGGAAATTTGAAATGATTTTAATTTGTTTAGTATTATCACATTTTTTTCTAAACATGAAGGCTAAAAAAAATAAAAAAATAATTTCTTCTTATAATAAGGAAGAAATACCTTGTGTTTAGGAGTTGTTTATGAGTATTCAGCAGTGCAGGCTTATCTTTGCAGAAACACTAAGGAATCTTCAGGTGGAGGGTGGCGATCTGGGCGATGAAGGTATGTGTCAGATGCGTCTGAAATATGACTGGATGCCAACCATAAATTTCTGTTACATAGAGCCTAAAGATTCCTTACTGATTTTTGCTGAAGCTGGCTTTATTGATTCTAATGGTGAAGATGAAGTAATAAAGGATTTCATGCATCGTCAGTTTCTATTTAATAAAAGTAAAGGTATTACCTTCTCACTTGCAGGAGACAATAATGCTCTTACTGTTCAGCTGATGCTCGATGTAGCTGGTCTTAGCGTCACTAGTCTGGGCGATGCCATTCAAGATTTTGTAGATGAAGTTCGCTTTGCGGTATTTAGAGTTAACGATATTGCTGAGGATGATTATGGTTTAACCTACGGTACAACTTATACGAATTCAATAATAGTAGGATAATGATTTCGGAGGTCAGATATGTCCGATCCAATTGGCAGAGTCAGTGGTTCAGGTTTTACTGATACAACAGATAATAATCAGGAGCCCAATAGAACAGAAGGTGGTTTTGGACCAGGCAGAGCACCTAATCCATCTGATAGACATGTGAATGTCTCTCTTAAGGGTGCTATTGTTTCTATGTATTCACCTATTCCGGATAATTATAAGACTGCTATTGATATGATAAAACAGCCAAAACCAAGCAACTCTTTTAAAAATAAACTTGGTAGAGCTATTTTATGGATCGTAAACCTTTTTAAAGGGGTGAAATCCTCTAAGACACTTTCAACTGAAGAGAAACTTGACTCTTTAAGAAACAAGAAGGCTCTTCCCCTTCCTGACAATGTAGTGAACAAGGGACGACCTTACTCTGCAAGTCTTGGCCAGTATGCAAATCTATGTGGTTTTGACTCAAAGGGAATGAAAGTTGATTACTTTTATGATTATAAAAAAGAACCTGATAAGGATTACAGGCAGGTTCTATTCCCTAAGGGAGAGCCTAGACTAGCTGATATTAAACAGAATCCAGAACTGCAGGACTGCTGGTTCCTCTCTGCAATTACAGCTACGCTGCATACCCAGGGTACAGAGTCCATTGAGAGAATATTTTCTGAGAGTAAAACTCCTGGAAACGTAGTTATTCGTCTTGGAACCAACCTCTATGATGTTCCAATGGGAAGAATTGCTTCAAGCGGTGGGGATAGGTTTGGAAGTAACAGTGCGCCTTGGGTTGTTGCTCTTGAAAATGCGATGCTGATTCATCTGTCTTTATCGGAAGATAATCCTGATATTAATAATCCTAAAGCTATTGAAGTTTATAAGCGCAGAATTCAAATTCCATTACGTTCAGCTAATGAGGGCGTTGTTGCCTTACGCGGCTGCAGTTATACCGGTGAGAATACAGGTATAAAAAAGATAGGATTAAACTTTACTTCTGCACAGGATGGATATGAAGCTATTTCAACTCTATTAAGTCGCGGAAAACCTGTGGTGATTGGTCATAATGGATACAATCAGAAGGATGTTGCTCTCAGAGATGGAATTGCACCTAACCATGCAGTTACGGTCTTAGAGGTTATTCCAAAGGGATTTAAGGTTCTTGACCCTTATGGCCAGGTTAAGACTCTAAATAAGGAAAGCATCGTTGATTACACTATGTTCTCAATCAGAGAAACTGATGAGCCAGATGAGGATTATGCTTTTACTTTTACAAAAGATGTTGATCTTCCAGAGGAAGCACAGAAATCCATTGAGAATAAGGAAGACGATTTTTAACGTGCAGCTCTCGTTTTATTGAAATTTTAGGTAGAGACTAAGTAATACGAAATCATGACGAACAAATTAAAATCCTGCTGTCGTAGTAGAATGCTCGGCAATTCATATAGCCGATGTTGTTCACTACAAATTGCTCCTGTTATCTAGTTTACGAGATAACTTATAAATTGATTAAATTGATGCAGGAGGTATTGCATTAAGTGACCTGTTTCAATTTTTCGAAAGAAAAACTGAAATAATTACAACAAACTCTCAATTTTTTTTAAATGTCATTATCGCCATATGCATTTTTTTTCTAAAATGAGGTTAAGGAGGAGATCGTGAGGGGTGTTGTTTTTATAAGACTGTTTCATGATTTTTAATCCATACAGATTTAATCTAGGATAATCTGTTGAAGAGTTGGGAATCGGAATTATTGTTATTTTTTTAGTAAGGAAATATAAGATGTTTACTGAAGAAGAACTGAATGAAAGCATTGCAGAACTGAATGAAATCGAACAAGAATTAAAACGTCTTGATGCCCTTTATGATTCTGTAAAGTCACAGCTTCCAAAGGAAGCCGCTAATTTTGATGTAAGAAATCTTCCTCATGACGCAGTGCTAGATCAAATGATTGAAGAGGCTAAGCGTAAGGCTGAGGCTGAAGGTAGACAGCGTGCAGCTGTTTATGAAGATAAAATTCGTGCTAAGAAAGGCGGAAGTGCTCCTAAAGCTAAAGCTGGTCCAAGACGTGGCATGATGGCATAATTGAATTTAATCTAAAAAAAATAGGGGCTGAGCTCCTATTTTTTTTACCTTAATCAAATAGTTGATTTAATATATTAAGTATAATCCGGTGGCCTTGCTATACTTGAGATGTATATACTGATTTTTAGGTGAAAAAATGAATCCATCTGTTATTGAACTGATTAGACAATCAATGTTTCTGGTTTTGATGCTTTCACTTCCTCCTATCTTTGTGGCATCAATAGTTGGTCTTTTATTCAGTTTATTTCAGGCTATCACTCAGCTGCAGGAACAGACTCTTTCATTTGGTATCAAGCTTATAGCTGTATCCATTACTTTGTTTCTGGCGGCAGGCTGGATGACCGGTCAGATCATGCAGATTGCCCAGACAATCTTTGAAAAGTTCTATCTGCTGCAGTAAAAGAATATGGAAAAATTAGTTGTCTTGCTGTTGGAATCAGGGAGTAGGGAATTAGTTATCTTTATTCTCCTGGCGATGACCAGACTTATTGTCCTTATTTCTTTTACGCCTTTTTTCGCTCCGAAGATAGCAACTATCGTAAAACTTCCTTTATGTGTCGTATTTATTCTGCCTGCCTTCCCTATATTCATGGCACAGGCAGATCTTCAGAAAAACATGGATCTAAGTGCCTTTGTAATATGCGCGCTGATTTTTAAGGAAGTTGTTATAGGATTTTTGATTGCTTTTATTTCAGGTGTGTTTTTTTATGCGGCTATGGCAGCCGGTATGATTATTGATAACCAGAGAGGTGCGAGCCAGGCTCAGGGCGGTGATCTGCTTGATGAAATGCAGAATTCTCCTTTTGGTTCGGTGCTGATGCTTTCTCTTGTGATCCTTTTTTATTCTACAGGTGCTATTGTTTCATATCTTGCCTTTATTCTAAGCTCATATACTGTCTGGCCTGTATATGAGGTACTTCCGGGGGTAACTGCCGCAAAAGTAGCAGAATATGCAGGTTATGGTCTGAATACCCTTATGGCTACAGCGATGGTTATTTGTTCTCCATTCGTAATTGTGGCTCTGATGACGGATATTTCCCTTGGTCTGATTAACAGATTTGCTCCACAGTTGAATGTTTTCATTTTGTCTATGCCTATTAAGAGCGGACTGTGTGCAACATTAATTGTGCTGTTTATTCAGCCTTATATGGAGATAGGTGAAATCTATTTGAATAAGATGAGCAATATGCTGATGTATCTTACTAAATTATTCTAGATTCGGGAGCACTATTATGTTTTACAAAGTAAAGGTGCATAACATTCTACCTTGCAGTTTTATAAATTCTTTTAAACTGCTGCTGGTCTTTACCCTCTGCTTCTGTTTTACTTCGGAGTCTTTTGCTTCACAAAAAATTCCTTCATGTCAGAATAACCCTCCTCTAAAGGTTGCCGTGATGGCGGCGGGACTTCAGAAGAATTCTCTCACTTTTTTTTCTCAGATATTAAAAAAGCTAGGTGATGATGGCTTTGTTGCTGAGAACAATATTTCCAAGACAGTTGATCTTAGAAATAAGTCTTCATACAGGAAGTATGTTACAGATGCTTTAAAGGGGAAATGTCTTGAATTTCCTTCAGAATTATCTTTTGTCTACAACTGGGAGCCGACTGTTTTAAAGGACACCATTGAATCCCTGTCCTCAAAGATTTCTAATAAAGAGATTGATTTAATATTTGCTTTAGGCGATATAGCAACCAAATATCTTGCTGAAGATGATATTGATATTCCTGCTATCTGCTTTGATACAAACTCTACAGATATGCTTAAAAGACTGGCAAAAGGGAAAAAAAATATTGTTATCGTAGATGATTCAAGAAATGTCAAAGATGATATCTCTCTTTTTCACACTATGTTCGGTTATACCGGTTTTGGATTTTTTAGAGATAAGAATCATCTCTATGATATGTACAATGCTTATTCTGATGTAATGTTATTTGCAAAAGAGAAAAACTTCCAGATTAAGGTATGTGAGGGTTCTTTCTTTGTTCCTGATGTTCAGTTAGCCAGAGAAGAATTTGTTCGCTGTACTACTGAACTTTCTAAAGAATCTATTACAGCTGTTTTCCTTCCAGAACTTGGTAATGCTGTTGATTTAGCCAACTTCTATACTCAGCTAAGACCTCTGCTTACAAAGAAAATTCCTGTCCTCTCTTATGATTCCAAAGCTCAGGTCGAGGCTGGTAGCCTTTTAAGTGTTTATGATCCAAACGAGTATACTCGTGCTACATATGCAGCTGATGTTATAGAAAGACTTGTTTCAACCAATTTTGATTATAGTTCTATAGCTGATAAAAAGCACTTGTCCGTACCTCTGTCTTTTGGTGTAAATCTTAAGACTGCCTCACTTGTTCAGTGGCGACCTTCATTTGATGTGCTGGTGGCAGTTGATGACATTTTTCATACTATCAAAAGCAAGTAGGAACCGTTCTTTCAAAAAAATAAGAGCGGCTATAGGTTGGATTTTTAGTCATTAGACTGGTGTGTATAGTTTAACTGTTAAAGACTGGTTATAGAGAATACAGGGGAGAGAAGAAACAGTATGGATATAAACTCTTTTGCATATGGGGGAGTTTATCTTTTAGGTTTTCTTCTGTATGTACTGCTTCCATCTGCTGTTTTCTCTTTGAATCTTAAACTTGTCCTTGCTCTTTTTGCAGCTAATGGTGCAATTATTGGCGGGCGTCTTGGTTATATAATTTTTTATGAGCCTCTTTATTATTTACATAACCCTTTGGAGGCTATAGAGCTATGGAAAGGAGGAATGTCTTTTCATGGCGGTGTATTAGGATTAGTCGGTGGCTGCTATCTGTGTGCTTATCTGACAAAAGCAGGAAAAGAGACTTTTATGAGGGGAGTTGACCGGGCTTGTCTGATTGCTCTTTTAATCATTCCTCTTGGGCGGTGCTGTAATTTTATAAATGGTGAGCTGTGGGGAAGAGTAACGTCAATGCCATGGGGCGTGGTTTTTGAAGGAGCTGATGACAATCTGCGCCACCCTGTCCAGCTTTATGAGGCTTTCTTTGAAGGTCCGGTGTTGGCAATCCTGCTTTTTATACTGTATAGAAAAAAATACCTTACAAGACCTCTGCAGATTTCCTGCTGGTACCTTTTAGGGTATAGCTTTTTTAGGTTATTCACAGAGTATTTCCGAGAGGCTGATGCAATGATAGGGTATTTTTATGGCCTTACATTAGGGCAGATTCTCTGTGTTTTCTACATGCTTGCATGTATTGTTTGCATGAGAAGAATAATGTGAGTTTAGCAATGGATGTATCCTAATATTTTGATCTTAAATCATTTGTGGCAATTCACATTTACAGAAATATTAAAACAGTTGAGAGTATAGGCAATCTATAATCTAAATGTATTTAGCTTTTAAGTTAAGAGGATGTAAAAGTGGAAATAAATATTAATGCTTCTCCTGATAACGGAAGTATTTCTGTTATTGAGGTAGAGGGTAGAATGGACGCTTTAAGCGTAGGTGAATTCGAGGAAAAAGTAATTCCTCAGTGTTCTGTTGATGGTATAACCGGATATGTAATTGATTTTTCCAAACTGATATATATAAGTTCTGCAGGCCTAAGAGCGATTCTTAAAGTTGCCAAGCTGTGTAAGGAACAGGGACGAAAAGTTGCTATCTGCAATTTGGCTCCAGAGGTTCATGAGGTTTTTAAGATCTCAGGATTCGACTTGATTATAACTGTTTGTGAAAACCTGGATAGCGCCAAGACAGCAGTTGCTTAACACAGAGGTAATTTGCAATGATATCTATCAAACTTCCTGCAAAAATTGAACAGCTTGAGACTATAAACGAAAAACTCAAGGATTATCTGACCGGAAATCTTGAGCCTTTACTGATGAAAACCCAGCTAGTTGTCGAAGAGCTGCTTGCCAATATATGCAACTATGCGTATGACGGTAAGGGAGGCAGTGCAGAGTTCTCCTGCGGAGTTGTTACCTTTGACGGTGAGCCTTATATCCGAATCTCCTTTATAGACAGCGGTAAACCTTTCAATCCTTTCAAGGAAGAAAGAAATCCTCATACAGAAGATGCAGTTGATATTCGTCCTATAGGTGGTCTTGGTATTCATTTTGTGAAGAACATGTCTAACCACTATATCTATTCACGTATTAAAGACTGCAATGTTGTAGATATTTTTATTGAAGCCAAAGGCTATTGTGAAAAGTAATCTATTGATAATGCTGCTCTACAGTGATAGACGAAGTGAATCTTTTTTATTGGAATAAGTAGATGAGTAAGCCTGTAAAGAGCACTAGACTCAGATTCAGCTTCAAGACAAAGGTTATGCTCTTGTCTTTGTGCCTGCTTATTGTGCCCTTACTTCTGTTCTCATACTATTCCTATGATGCTCTGAAAAAACACATTGTTCAGGAGCAGAAGGAAGCTTTAACCTCAGAATCACATGTTTTGCAGGAATTTGTCAGTGAAAACTTCCAGTGGGTTTTAAGCGAATCAATAGTTCCTCTTTTCTCCATCAGAAAAACTAACGAAGAACAGCTTTTTCTCATCAAAAAAGGTATTACTCAGGCAATGTCCTTTAGAGATGACAATCTTATGGAAATTGCTGAAGACTATATCCTAGGCGCTGGAAACACCAATAGAACCTCAACTTTTATCTCCAATACATCCAAGCCATATAAGGGAATGTTTGTCTCTGAGAAATCCAGAAGGCTTCTTGAATCAAGACTTGGAAGTGTAACCGATAAGACTTTGGCAGATCTTATTAGAGACAGAGATTTGGAGAAGGATAAGTTTTATCACTATTATTTTATAAATGGACGCAAACACTATCTAGGCTCTCTTACCAAGCTTACTGATGATTACGTAATCTGTTTATTTCATGATATTACTGAAACAAAGCAGAACTATGACGATAATTTTCTTGAGAAAGCTTTTGCCCTAGATCTGGTAAGCACTATTACGGCTATTAACCGAATTGATCCGGATTCAACAAATATCTATGTTTTTACTGACGATCGTAAGTCAATCATTAGAAAACAGGCTTATAAACTTCCTGATACCTTAGATGAAAAATATCTAGATATTGCAAGAACTAATGATGTCTGGGAAGGATCTCTGGATGAAGATAATTATGCCTATATCTTCTATTTCAAGCAGACTGGCTGGTTTTTCGTTTATTCGATTAATCTTGCAGATGGAGTTTCCGCTCTGAATGACTCGATGGAGATCATCTGGATTATTACTATCCTTCTTGCCGGAACCTGTATATTCCTATGTTCATCAATTTTGAGAAAGCCTTTAAGCTCTCTGACTAGTATTGCAAAAACTGCCGAATATATTGAGCATACTGATCTGACAAACAAGGAAGAAATTGCAAAGATTGCTCAGATGCTTCCTGAAAAGTCCAATGATGAGATCGGTATGCTTTCAGAAACCTTAAAGGAAATGTCATGTTCGGTTTCTGATAAGGCTATTGAGCTTCTTTCAGCAAATGCTCAGAAACGTCAGCTTGAAGGTGAACTTAACGCTGCAAAAGAAATTCAGATGGGTATTCTGCCTGAGTCGTTAAAGTTAAGTGAGTTTAGTCCTCTGAAGCTTTCTGCTCTGCAGGTTCCTGCCAAAGAGGTTGGCGGTGATCTATATGATGCCATCTCCTTTGATGAAGATAGGATTGCTTTAGTAATCGGAGACGTTTCTGACAAAGGGGTTCCGGCTGCACTTTTCATGGCTATGACGGTTATTCTTATAAGAGAATGTGTTTCTCTAAAGATGCCGGTTGAGCAGATAGCCCTTGAGCTTAACAGAAATCTTTGTCAGCACAATCCTAATATGATGTTTGTAACTCTTTTTGTAGGTGTGCTGAACAAGAAAACCGGTGAATTATCCTATGTAAACTGTGGACACTGTGTGCCATATATCTTCTCGGATGGTAATGTAGATACTATTGAAGGTCTTAGCGGACCTGCAATTGGCGTTGCTCCTGGCTTTGAATACAAATCATTCTCAACAAATGTTCCTCTGAACAGTAATCTGTTTTTCTTTACTGACGGTGTAAGTGAAGCACAGAATCCTCAGCTGGAACTGTACGGCGAGAAGCGCATTGAGCATTTCCTTAAAAAACTTAAAGAAACAGATCCTGAGCGAGTCTGTTCTAAGATGATGGGGGAGCTGATTTTATATAGAAATAAAGCAGCTCAGTCTGATGACATTACGATTCTCTGTGTAAGAAATTAATATATGATTAAAACGTTGAAAAGTTTTTCTTCGCTGAGTTTTAAATCAAAGCTTTTAGCTTTGATTCTGGTATTTGCCATTCTGCCTATTCTGGTGGTCGTGGCCGTGCTTTATTACACTCAGACACAGGCTGCATTGGAGAAGAATCACTTTTATCAGACCTCAAATAATATTATGTTTTCAGAGATCTTTGACAGTTACTATTATCGTACTGTGGTCTCTGATATGGAGGTCTTAAACGGCAGACGTGTTAAGCTCAGACTGATGTCTAAGGCTATTCTTGATGCTTTTTCGCTTAATGATGAAATGTCAGGTTTTATCGGTAGCAGCTCTATTATTCGCAACATAATGTTTGAGAGCACCAGAGCCTCTGGGCTGATGCCATTTATCTTTGATAAAAAGAATCCTGATAACTCTTATTTTGTCAGAGCTGATTACAGGCGACTTTTAAATTTCAGCACTATTCTAGGTCTTCCTCTTAAGGATTTCCTTGCGCAGGGATCTTTTCACAATCCAGGAACATATCATGTCTTAAAAGATAATATAAATAAAGATGTTTATCTTGTGAATATTACCTACATGGATGAAGACCGTATTCTTGTTGTAACAGAAAGCCAACAGGATCTGGAGAACGATTTTAAGAATGTAAAAGGTCAGATCATTGATGCCTTAAACAATGTTATTAAGCCAGAAGGCAGAGCGCTGTCCTCAAACAGAAGGCTATTGACTTTCATTGTTGATTCCAATGGAATTCAGGTTGCACCTGTACTAAAAGAGGGGACAGAAGCTCTGGTGTTTGACCAGACTATGCGTTCAAATATTAAATCTTTATTTAATCAGAAGCGGAATGTTTCCTTTGTTAAAAGTCTTAATGGCATTGACTATCAGATGATGGGTTCCTACTACAATCAGATGGGGGTTTATATTGTTTCTGCCACCCCTATAAGTGATATTCTGCGAACTCAGCGAGACGAAACCAACAAGTTTATTATTATTGGCGGTATAGTGGCTTCATTTGCGATTCTTATAGCCATGATACTAGTTTCTGATCTTGCTAAACCTTTATCTTCAGTAACTCATTACACCAAGGATATCGCCAAACTTGATTTAAGAGACATTATAAGCGTCAGACGTTTTATTAACAGGTTTGACAGACAACGCAATGATGAAGTGGGAGAGATTTCTAAGGCAATCTCCAAAATGATTATCAATCTGTCCTCGAATATCTGTAATCTGCTTGAGACACAGGATCGTCAGCGTAAGATTGAAGGTGAACTGAATACAGCTAAGGATATTCAGCTTGGTATTCTGCCGGATAATCTTGATAGTCAGCGTTTTGTTCCTCTTAAGATAAAAGGTAAGATGATTCCTGCTAAGGAAGTGGGAGGTGATCTTTACGATGTTATTGAGCTTGACGAGGATAATGTCGCCTTTGTGATTGGCGATGTGTCAGACAAGGGGGTTCCTGCAGCTCTATTCATGGTAATGACTGTAACTATCGTTAGACAGTGTTTCTCTCTAAAGATGTCTTCTGCCGCTGTTATGAACGAAGTTAACAAGATTCTCTGTACCCATAATCCTAATATGATGTTTGTAACACTGTTTTTAGGAGTCTTGAATCGCAAAACCGGAAGTTTTACCTATGCCAACGGTGGTCATTGTCAGCCTGTTATCTGTCATGACAATAAGGTAAGTGTGCTTGAAGGCTTGAGTGGTCCTGCACCTGGTGTAGCAGCCGGCTTTGAGTATAAGGAATTTAGCAGTTTAATTGAGCGCAATTCTAGAATCTTCCTGTATACGGACGGAGTCAGTGAAGCTAATAATGAAGCTAAGGAACTGTTTGGCGAGAATAGAATATATCAGAATGTTAATAAATTCGGAGCGCTTGATGTAAAAGATTTCTCCGAGAGTATGTTAAATGAGATTCTCTCATACAGAGGTGCTGCGCCTCAGTCTGATGACATAACTATGCTGGTGGTTGACTATCCTCAATAGGTCTTTGCAAGCTAGAAATTCTTTAGTGCCAATATTATTTATCCATTCTTTCTCATTAAAAATGGAGCTGCGCCTGACAAATCCTGTTATTTTTTCTAACATGAAAAAGAAAAGGAGCAATATTTCTATTGCCCCTTTTTAAAGCATTATAATGAAATCTTATGACTTGAGGATGCTCTGCTGTAGCTGAGCTCCGGTCTTAATCATATCTGAAGAGCCTGAAACGTAAGCGTTGTACTGACCCATCTTATCCTGAAGCTTAACCATCTGAGTCTGATTATCTGAGTTGCAGTTTTCTGCCTGGTGCTGAAGTGAGGTTAACAGAGAATCAATTCTGGTGGAATCAATCTTACCGTTAAAGTCTGTTGCAGAAATACCGCCTGTTTCCATAGCAGCAACTGCTGCAGTTAGAATTGCCTTGTATTTCTCAAGCTCCTTTAGACCGCCCTTGAGCTCATATTCCATATGAATGTTGTCATCGCCACGGGTCATATCAGGAAAGTTCTTTTTGCCTACGCTGTCTGTCAGAGTCTTTAACTCTTTATAGACATCATTTGGAAGATTGTAGCAATCGTCTTTTCCATGCTTATAAGGCTTTAAATCGCCAGTCTTAATATCGTTAAGCATCTTTTTATAGGTATTCTCAGCCTTGGAAATGGTTTCAAGCTGTTTCTTCATATCGTCAATATTGGTTGGAATCTTGTAATCACCAATGGACTTGTCATCTTTGAACTGTCTTAGTTTATCAGCTGCGGCCATAAGCTGTTTTGCACGGTCATTCTGAGTTTTCATGTCATTAATGTATCTTGTAGCAGAATCCTTGTTGGTTTTTGCGATTTCAAGCTGAACCAAAGCTGCAGCAGCAAAAGGACTCATGCCTTTCATATCGAGGCCATTAATGTTCATGTTGCCGTTTGCATTGTTTACACCGTTAATCTGTGCCATATTCTGTACCTTCTGTATGTAGTGTGAGTTTAAAAAAAAACTGTTTAATAAATTTAACCTTTGTCTATAGTATAGAAGCAATATCTTTTTTGTAAAGTATAAAATTTACTCTACATTATAAAAAAGTGTCTTTTGACTGTTTTTGTGATACATGTTGGATTAATCAGCAGATTTTTTTACACCTTTTTATTATTTCTAAACGGTTAATGTACATTTTAAGTTGTCAGATCCTGACCTTAAGCTTCTCTTTTTAATATAGTATTAACCGTCAGTCCTGTCTTATTTCCTGTCTGTATATTTGACCCTAATAAAAAAATTTCTGAGTTATTAAAGCGATTCGCTCTAAATAGGAGTTAATGATATTTGCTCTAAGAGAAAAATTTGTTGATAAGGTAATTAAACCTGATCTGCTTAAGGATGCTGAGAATGTTGATTGTTTAAGACTTGTGTTTTTCAAAGAGCTTCTGCTGGCAAGAAAAACAATCTCTGGTTGTATCAGCAAGATAGCAGAAAACGAGAAAAAGGCTATCTATTGACATTGATAGGCTGAATACTATTACTGATGTTGTAGAGTTTTGACGTTGAATTTACTTCGTTCACCTTTTAGTCATTTCTGAAGTGTCATTATTAAAGTATATTGGGTGGTTCCTCTCATTGGTTCAACTTAATTAGTGGAAAAAGCTAATAATGGAAAATGGATCCTGTCATTCAATATTATTTCAGGATCATTCAAATGCGGAGACGAGTTGAACATTAGAGCATATTATGATGACCAGCTGATATTGCTGTGTTGCTTTCAATTCTATATCCTCTTTCTTTTTGGACTGCGGTCCTCAAATAGAGACATGAACAGGAACAGAAATCTTTTATCCTCATGATTCTTTAATTAAGTTTTATACTTGAGAAGAAAAATGCACGATAGAAGGCTTCGTATAAACAACGTTAGAGGTCGATATTCTTTTTGATAAGGCATATTGTTGAGGGGGTCAAACACCCAAAATAAAGGCCTCACGTTTTTGTGAAGCCTTATATAACCTTGAAAACTTCAGAACTAGTTTTAGTTTCTCAGAATGCTCTGCTGCAACTGAGAACCGGTCTTAATCATATCTGATGAGCCTGATACATAGGCATTATACTGACCCATCTTATCCTGTAGCTTAACCATCTGAGTCTGGTTGTCAGAGTTACAGTTTTCTGCCTGATGCTGCAGAGAGGTAATCAGCGAGTCAATGGACTGAGTATCTAACTTAGACTTTGACAGCATTTCCTTTGGAATAGTTCCGTTTTCTGCAGCCTTAATCATAGTATTTAAGAACTCTTTGTACTGCTTGATTTCCTTCAGTCCATCATCAAGCTCATACTTGAAGTGAAGATCGTCGAAGCTACCGTCAGCGGTTCTGACAATATTAGGAAAATTCTCATGACCGGCCTTGTTTACAAAATCATGTAGCTTGTCGTTAGAGGTCTTATCAAGCTTATATAGATTATTGCTATCTGGTTTTAATGTACCAGCAGCAATCTGTGCTTCCATTTTCTCGTAGGTTGCCTCTACATATTCAACGTCAGCCAGAGTTTTCTTCATAGCTTCTAAATCGCCAGGCAGATTATACTTAGAGTATGCTGGATTGGTATTGATTGACTTTAAAGCATCGGCCTGTGCTAAAAGTCTTTTTGCCTGATCATTCTGAGCCTTCATATCGTTGATATATCTTGTTGCCTGATCCTTATTGGTCTTAGCAATTTCAAGCTGAACTAATGCTGCAGCTGTAAAAGTACTCATGCTGCTTAGATCTATACCATCAAGATTCATTGATGAAGATGCGCCAACGCCATTAATCTGTGTCATAATCTGTACCTTCTTAAAATTGTCTGTTGTGGTTTATAACCAAAAACTTTAACCTTTTATCCGAAGTATAGAACCAATAAATTTTTTGTAAAGAATAAAATTTGCTCTACATTTAAAAAAATATATAAATTTTGATTTTAATCAAAAAACTTGAAAAAATGCTTAAATATACCTACTGGTATGGGTAAAATTTTTTCACAGACATATTTCTATCTTTCGTTTGACTGAGGACTGTTAAAACTCATTCTTCTTGGTGTGGAAATCTTCAAGCTCGCTTTCTTCTTTTCTTTCGTTTTCAAGACGCTGCATTTCAAGCCATATTTTCTTATGCTCTTCAAGCTTGTTCAGATCTGCTGTTGCCTGTTTTACTGCATTTTTTGCCTTATCCAGTTCGATCTTAAGCGTTTCCTCTTCATTTTTTAGCACTCTGAGTTCGTCCTGAAGTTTGAGTTCTCCAATATTCAGATTGGCAAGATCCTGTTTGAACTTTTCAAAGGCTTCGTTGCTTAATTCCTTGAACATAACGCTGTCATAACGTCTTACAGTTTCCTCTTCCTTCCAGACCTTGTAATCCTCGATTTCCTGAATTTTCTTTTTGATGGCGGTCTGGGCCTGTTCAACTTTTTTCTGCGCAAGCATACGATTCCTCTGCGCCTCATCTACTCGATGAGCACGAAGTCCTATCAGTTTTGCCAGCGGATAAGTAGCCATCAGATCTTCTTTAATGCCTCAACGTAACGCAGTACCTTGGCGACTGGAATCAGAAGATCGTCTGGTATCTGCTCTCCCTCATTACCCTCTGCATAAAGTGCTCTGGCAAGAGGTGGTTCTCTCATTACAGGAATCTTTTCCTCTTCTGCAACCTTGATCATGCGTCTTGCAACATCATCCTTGCCTTTTGCAAGAATTACCGGAATTGGCTGTTTTTCTCTGTCATAGTCAAGAGCAACTGCATAGTGGGTTGGGTTGACCACCACCACCTTGGATTTTTTTGTCTGCCCTAAAGTGTTGGAATTTAACAGCTCCTGATGCAACTGCTTTCTCTTGGATTTAATCATCGGATCACCTTCTGACTCCTTGAATTCTCTTTTTACTTCGTCAGGAGACATCATATGATCCTTGGTAAATTTGAATCTGGTGTAAAGGAAATCTGCCAAAGCAACAACAAGGAATGCTCCGATAGCAAAGAAGGCTAGTTCCTTTAGCATTACTCCCATCATTACCCATACGTGAGAAACATCAAGATAAGGTAGTACGAAAAGCTGTCTTAGATTATTCAAAAGGGCAATTTTCACAGCAAATGACAGGACCACAACTTTTGCAACATTTTTGGCAAAGTCAAACATATTCTTTTTAGAAAATACTTTTTGAACCCATTTTTTAGGATTTAGGTTTTCAAGTTTTGGGGCTGCTGCTTTTGGGGCAAATAAAAATCCGATCTGTCCTAAATTTGCAAGTAGGGCTGCGCACATGGCAATGATTACCACTGGTGCGGCAATTCTGAGCATGATTAAAAGCGTAAAAGCGCTTAAACGAGGCCAGGCCTCTTCGAAAGGAAGCTTTAATGTATCTTCAATGATCTTACTTACAAGATCACTTAGGAGAGAGAACACATCCCCTGATGCAACCATAAAAAAGGCTGCAACACATGTAACAATTAGAGCAGAAGGTAATTCCTGTGACTTAGGTACATCACCTTTTTCTCTAGAATCCCTCAATCGTTTGGGGGTCGGTTGTTCTGTTTTCTCGTCTGCCATAAGTTAATCCGTTTTTTTCTGCTTATTTTAAATAGAAAAGCATATTTTATATAGAGTTACGCTCAAAAGTAGTGAAATTACGCAGAAAAATAGTTTTTTTATAAAAAAATATGTGATCATAATCTTATTATCATATATAGTGCAAAAAAAGTATGAAAATTTTGTATTATATTGTCTATACTATAAAAAAGTTAAATTATTTTTAAATTTGCAATAAGCGTTTGGTTTATTGTCTTTTTTTCCGTTTAATATATAAATGTAGGTTTATGTTTCCTTTGCAGTGGGCAGAACCTAATTAAAAAATTCGAGGTGTTTTATGTCTGATATTAATGGTATTCGCAACCCATCCGGTTTTGATCAGCAGAATGTTCCTGGCAGCACTAGTACTACAGGTCCTGCTTCTGGCGGTATGATTAATGGGGTTTCTGTTGAACCGGCGGATATTGAGAAGTCATTATTTGAAGATTCAATGGAAGAGATGACTTTCTCTAAAGATAATTCTAAGCAGACAAAATTAGCTCTTCGTAAGCAGAAAAATGCTGATGCTCGCCTTGCTGAGCTGCTTAAGAAGATGCAGGCTGCTGTATCAGAGAAGGTTAATGCAAAGTCTAAGACTGAAGATATTCTAAAGAGAACTTCACGTGTTGGTTGTACCCCTCGTGAAATTGTTGATTCTCTTAAAGCTCAGGGCGGACACGATGCTGAAAACTATGCATTACTGCTACAGCTGATTTCTAAGGAAAAAGATCCTGTTAAACAGAAACTGATGCAGGATGCTGCTGATGAAATATTCAAGCAGAATGAAAACGGCATTAAGGCAGTTGTTAATGCCATGGATGTCTCAGAGGACAACTATGCAGGTTTAAGTCTTCTGGATAATGCTGAAAACTATTCAGATGCTCTGCTGAATTTCAAGGATGGTATGTCAATGCTGTCTTTTATCCACGAAAAATATGGAGAGAAATTCGAAGAAGGTCTGGATTTTATCAACAAGGCCCTAGGTGCTGATCTTGAAGCTGCTCAGAGAAGTCATGAGCCTGCTTTCCTGAGATCCGTTTCAGAAGGACTGGAGCAGACTAAGGTTCTGTATTCATGCTTTGCCCACGAAGAGGTAATGCTCGATCGTCTGGATAAGATCCACGGCATTGATACAACAAGCATTAACAAGATTGAATTTGTTGAGAAGCTTGGTGAACTTGTCAAGTCAACCTTCGTGTCTCCTGGTGACATCAGAAATCTGTTAATTACAATTAACGCAAAGGATCCTGCTCAGGAAGTTGTTATTTGTCAGGAGTTGAGCAAGACTTTGAAAGATATGTCTGATATTTTCTATGAAACGCCAGAAGCTCGTGAGCGTATCAATGAGGCCTGCACAGTCCTGATTGATAATAAGATTCGTGCGGAGGATGAATGGCTGGAATCACAACAGTAGTAGATCCTGAAGTTGTCAGGAGGGAACTGTTCCGTTTTGGAAAACGCATCGGCATGACAAACATGCCGATGTTTGATGAGAATAATGCTTTGTCCTTTGGTGTAGATGGGGCAAAGCTTACTTTTGAACTGAATGCTGACAGAACCTACCTTGCTGTAAGTTATGCAGTTACTCCTGAGATAACTGAAACTGACCGTTATCTAAAAACAGCATTGGAAAAGACTAAGTACAGCGGTGGTTATGTCTACAGTGCAACATATGTGGATCCTCTGATTATCTTTACCACTTCTCTGCCGAATCCTTCAATTTCAGCAGAGGCTTTTGAAAAAATTCTCTTTGGATTTATTAAACTTTGGAATGAGGTAAAGCATGGCCACTAGAATTAATGGAAGCTCGAATCTTCTTAATTCCAATATCGGATTAGATCAGGTTCTAGAAAGACCAACGACACAGTCTCATCTGCCTAAGAACGCGACTTATGTTCCAGTGGGGAATCCTAATATCCGTCTGGAGAATATGTATAAAAAACGTTCTGTTGACAAGCGAATGATGTCAAAGGCAAAACCAAATATTGATAATCCTGATGAACTTGATCCGGCAAATTTCTCAATGAATTTTGAAAGTGCTGTTGAAAAGCTTGCGGAGTTTGATACTCCTGCCACAAATGATTTTTCTCAGGAAGTTGCAAATCCACTTATGGAGAATCAGCTTCTGCTCAAGATCTACAAAGGCTTTATGGTTGGGGGATAATGTCTTAAATGCAAAAAAAGACTCTAACCAAAAAAGAAATCAGGGCTCTTGAGATGATTGGCTTTCTTTTCCTTAATCTAGGGGTAGTAAGGAAGGCCGAAAGTACTATTAATGCGATCTTGGTTGTTGATCCGAACAATTCCTGGGCTTTTTATGCTCGACCTATTCTATATTTTCTAAAAGAAGACTATGAAACTGCAATTTATTTTGCAGATATCGTCCTGCAGATGAAGAATTTTGAGTATGATCTGCTGGAAATAAAAAAATTGAAAGCAAGAGCTTTGTTTATGCTAAACAGGCAGGAAGAATCTTCTAAGCTTATCAAAGAGATAAAACAAGAAATCGACGCACGTAGTGAAATCGAAGAGCCTGAGGCCTGATTCTATAAGGATTACCAATGTCATTCATTAACTCAGCAAGAACTTCTGTTGGTCTGGTAACCAAGCACGCCGATATTATGCTTGTTGGCGCGGTTATTGCGGTTATCGCCCTTATGATTCTGCCAATGCCAACGCCACTGGTGGATCTGCTTATTTCCATGAATCTTGCCGTTTCATTCATAATTATGATGATGAGTCTTTACACGCCGTCTGTGCTTGGTTTCTCATCTTTTCCTACGGTTCTTCTTTTTACAACTCTTTTCCGTCTTGGTCTTAACATCTGTACCACACGTCTGATTCTTCTTCAGGCGGATGCCGGTGAAATTATTTTTACCTTTGGTGAATTCGCAGTAGGCGGTAACTTCGTTGTAGGTGCAGTGGTATTCATCATTATTGCAATTATTCAGTTCCTTGTTATTGCTAAAGGTTCTGAACGTGTATCCGAGGTTGGTGCCAGATTCTCTCTGGACGCAATGCCAGGTAAACAGATGTCAATCGACGCTGACTTAAGAGCTGGTTCTATTGATGCAGAAGAAGCTCAGAGACGTCGTGACGAAGTTGGACTTGAAAGTAAACTTTACGGTTCCATGGATGGTGCCATGAAGTTCGTTAAGGGCGATGCGGTTGCAGGTCTTGTGATTGCTGCTGTTAACGTTATTGCCGGTACCATTATCGGTTCAAGTATGAATGGTCTTGGCCTGTCAGATTCCCTTAAGCTGTACGGTATTCTCACCATTGGTGATGGTCTGGTTTCACAGATACCTTCTCTGCTGATTTCTATTTCTGCCGGTATTCTGGTTACCCGTTCTGGCGGTAAGGTTGATAACGTAGGTGAGCAGATCGGTGGAGAAATCTTTGCTCGACCAAAGGCTCTTAAGGTAGCTTCTGCAATGGTGTTCCTCTTTGCGCTGGTTCCTGGTTTCCCTAAGCCTCAGCTGTTTTCTCTGTCTGTTCTCATGTTCCTGATCTCATATGGACTTGAGAAAATGACCAATCAGCCTAACATTTCTGAACCTGATATTAAGACTCAGTTGGTAGATAAGACTCTGGCTCCAGCTGTAAAAGGAAATGGAAAAAAGGCAAAGCGCAGTGCAAATGCGGAAGAGTTTTCTCCGATTGTGCCTATTATTCTTGATCTTTCTAATGAGCTTTATGAAGAGCTGGATTACGCAGCACTTGATGAGCGTATGATCGATCTTAGAAGTGCTCTTTACTACGATCTGGGAGTTCCGTTCCCTGGTATTAATCTGCGTAATAATCCAGGCTTGCCGGGACTTTCATATGCTCTGAATCTGGATGAGATTCCGATTGCAAGAGGTATTCTTATTAAGGGAAAACTTCTCGTGAGAGATCAGCCTGAAAATGTAAAAATGCTGGGTATTGATCTGGAGCAGGGCGAAGACTTCCTTCCTGGAGAAAAGTCCTGGTGGGTTGAAAAGAAATTCAAATCCGACCTTGAAAAAATTAATATTACAGCTTTGGACTTTGAGGATATCATTACTCTTCATACTTCCATTCTTCTAGCTAAACATGCTGGTGACTTTATTGGTATGCAGGAAAGTAAGTATATTCTTGACAAGATGGAAGAACGTGCCCCTGATTTGGTACATGAGGCTACACGTCTGCTGCCTCTGCAGAAGATCGCAGATATTTTCAAGCGACTGGTACAGGAGCAGGTTTCAATACGTGATTTAAGATGCATACTTGAGAATATCATTTCCTGGGCTCCCCGTGAAAAAGATATTATTATGCTTTGTGAATATGTCCGTGTTGGACTGAAGCGTCAGATCAGCTATCGCTACACTGCAGATCAGAATCTGTTGCCGGCGGTATTGATTGATCCTAATGTGGAAGAAATTATCAGAAAGTCTATCCGACAGAGTTCGGCTGGTTCTTTCCTTGCTCTCGATCCAGACAGCACAAAGAAGTTTGTGGAAGAGCTTAAACGAATCAGATCATCTACTAATAAGAGAACCGTTATAATTGCGTCTATTGATATTAGACGTTATGTACGTCGTCTGATTGAAGGTGAGTTCTATGATGTTCCTGTACTGGATTATCAGGAGCTTACACCTGAGGTTTCTGTACAGCCTATTGAAAGAATTCGCTTCTAGCTTGAGTTTTATCTGAGCTAATTCTTTTTATAAAATTTTCCTTAACAGAATCTCCTTATTGCTATATGCCCAAACTTTGCGAGCTCTAACTGATCTATAAAGTTTGGGATCTTAAATGCTCCTTCGGGAGCATTTGTCATTCAAGAGCCTGATAAGGAGTCTGTATCTCCTGTTCTAATTCTTCCTC
>ONFP01000008.1 GCA_900317105.1 uncultured Succinatimonas sp.
TCTGTAAAAGCTTCAGTTACCCATGAAGGCATTTTGTTGCCGACAGCAATGATAATCAGTTTCATGTCTAGAATCCTGAGGCCATGCAGCGGTACAGATCATCTAGCTCGTATCTTTCTCTGGCGTCATTCTGGAGAATATGAACCATAACCGAACCGGTATCAACAATAACCCATTCACCTAGCTGTTCGCCGGAAATCTTGATGTGCTTTAAGCCTTCCTTGTAAAGATTGTCTACAAGTCTCTGAGCAATTGCACTTACATGACGGTTTGAGGTGCCGGTGCAGATCACCATATTATCTGCAATAGATGAGTGTTCCTTAACATCAATGCTTACTAAATCTCTTGCTTTTGAATCCTCAAGAGTCTTGATGCATTTCTGAATTAATATTTCGTTTTCCAAATTAAAATTCTCTCTTTCTGTATAGTGAATTCTTTACAATATACTCAATAATCCCTCTATCAAGATAAGTCAGGGAGTAGGGAAATTTATCGGCATATTCTGCTAAATCCATATGCTGTTCAGCGGTTTTATAATAATCTTCAAATTCCTGCCTTATTTTACTAGAACTTACATCATTAAAGCATTCTTTTAGTAAAAAGCAGTTACCTTTTTCTTCATTAAGCTTCTGAGGAAAATCTGCATCATTTTCATATACGGCATGTGTTTTCAGATATTCCTTTACCGCAGGATTGGAATCGTCAATACTATAGCCCTTTCGTCCGATAACTACGATATTGCATTTGTCTGTTATCTGAAGTCCGTTACGCCATTTATCAAGATAAATCAGTGAATCCATTCCCATGCAGAAAAATACTGTGGCTTCAGGATATAGCGCATTGATTTTATCAATTAAATCAATGGTGTAATGTGGAACATTAGGATCTTTTTCAATATCACTGATCTGAAGATCGCTGTATTTTTCAGTCAGTATCTGAAGCATCATGCGTCGGTGTGAAAAATCCACATGACAGGTATCCTTATGAGGAGGCAGTCCGTTTGGCACAATGAGGAATTTATCAAGCGCAAGTCTGTGCTTGATATATTCAGCTATTCTAATGTGATCGTTATGTGGAGGATTGAAGCTTCCCCCTAGAACACCGATTTTCTTTATTGTCTTTGTCATTAGAGTTTTTTCAAGTCTCGTACTGCAGATGTATAAACGGAGACAGCCATGTTCTGTAAGGCCTGATATGCTTTTTTATCGTCAAACTCCTGCAGAAATTTTGCTGCCTGGGCAAGTTCCGTTACAAGATAATCATAGAAATCCTCTGGCATGGTTTGGGCTGCGCGGAGAATTACATCAGAAGTGGATGGCAGTAATGGCAGTACAATTCCGTGTGACTTAAAGAAGGCTGATCGCTCCTTAAAGTTTCTGGATCTTAAAATCTGAGCATTCTCAGGTTCTTTTAATTTTCTCATAACCCAGAGCATTCTGTCGAAATTTGACACCACCATGGACAGGATCTGAGATCTGTTGGTGTTGGTCTGACAGAGTGAGGCAAGAATATTCAGGGCTCTCATGGTGTTTGGAGCTAGAACGGCCTCTGAGAATTCAAAGCCGGTATAACGGCTGCTTGATTCCAGATAAGCTTTTGCTGTCTCAAGATCAATTCTGGTCTTACCAGAGATTTTCGCAATCGAGAAAAACTGATCTACTGCAACCAGATTTCCTTCACAGCAAAGAGAGAGAAAAGAAATAACCTCTGGTTCAATAGTAAGCCCGTGTTTCTGTGCCTGTTTGTTAATCCACTGACTGAACTGAACTCCGGATGGTGCATAGAGGATTTCGTTAACTCCTCCGATATCCATCAGAAAAGCCAGAACATGCTTGAGTTTTGTTTCAACCGAGCTCTGTCCGCGGAATTTATCGGTATATTTCTCTGGGGCTGTTGGTAGTGTGGTCTTTTTAATTCTTGGAATCTCAACCACACAGACTACACCTGGTCTTGATCTCTTGGCTAAAAGCTGAAGAACCTGAACAGTGGTTGAGTTTATCGAATCAAGATAAATCTTAATGATGCGATCTCCTCCAAAGAGACCGGGATCAATAAGTTCATTCTCAAGTCTTGCCAGATTAGCGGTAGCACCTGAGGAGAAATCGTTATTGGTAAAGAGCATGAATTCAGCTTCAGGAAGTTCCTTTCGGGCCATCTGAATCAACATGGAACTTTTCTCGTTCTTAAGAAAAGGCTCATCACTTGAAATAACGTAAACTGGTGCTAATGCCATACTATATCCGCTGAAATATACTCTGGTAGTTTTAAGTCTGTTAAGGTAAAACTGATTTTAGCAGAAACCTCGAAAACAAAAGTCAGCATTAAGCTGACTTTCGAGAAATTTCCTACTAAAAAGCTCTAGTCTTCTGGAGTCTATTTGCCTTTCTTAATGAAGCCTTCTTCGGTTAGATCATCAGGAGCTTCATTTACCATTTTTATCTTGGTCTTAGGCAGCTTATACTGCTTTTCAGGATTTAAGACTCTAATTCCGTTGTTCAGTTCTGAAAGGGCAACAGAATCTGCCTCATACTTTTCCTGAACCTGTTGAGCCTTCAGGGCATCAATAAGAGTCATTGATGGTGAATTATCAATGTAGACCTCGTTGTTGTCCTCATCCTTTGCTAATACCAGCTGTGCTGGAGTTGCCTTTGAGGCATCCGGATCAGACTGTTTTCCAAGATAGTTGATGCGGCGAATCATCTGATCTGACAGCTCGTCTAAACTTTCATCAATAAGGATCTGTCTCTCATTGTCACTGGCAAGAGAGTTGTCTCCTTTGTTGATGGTAAGTCTGCTGATGCCGTTTCTGATAATGATTGGCTTGCTGTGATTTGGTATCTTTAAGATAGCAGAGGTGGTTATCACCATGTTGTATTCTTTAGCTGAACCAAAAACATCTACAGAAACAATAGGCATACTTACAGAAGGTCCCGCAATTTCCAGAGAGGGAACATCCTTTCGGCTTTTGAATTTACGATTGGCTGTTCCCTGGTAATTAACCTTAACACCTCTAACCTGAAGCTTCTGCACAACCATTTTGTAGAACTTGTCGTGGTAAGCTCCTGTAACATCTATTTCAGCAAGAGTCGATCCAAGTCTGTTCTGATTAGGAATATGAAAACCACAGGCACTAAGTCCTAATAGCATTACCCCAACTGCAAAAAGCTTAAATCTCATCCACTACATCCTTAGTTGTTAGACAGCAACAATGTTAACCAGTCTACCCTTTACGTAGATTGATTTCTTGATCTGCTTACCCTCGGTAAACTTCTGTGCTTCAGGAGTTTCTTTTGCCTTGGCAATAACAGTTTCCTCATCCTCGTTAGGAGCAACGCTGATCTTTGCACGAACCTTGCCGTTGATCTGAACAACGATAGTGATCTCGTCTTCCTTCAGAGCGTCCTTGTCTGCTACAGGCCAGGTTTCAGTGTCGATCTCGGTAGTATTACCAAGCATTGACCATAACTTGAAGCAGATATGAGGAACAATTGGGTACAGCATGATAATAACGTTATTATATACTTCATAACGTACTGCCATAGAAGCTTCATCTGTTCCTGTGCACTTGGTTGCAAGGTTTAAAAGCTCCATGATTGCAGCAATCGCTGTGTTGAAAGTCTGTCTGCGGCCGATATCATCGGTAACCTTCTCAATGGTTACATGAAGCTCATGTCTTAACTTCTTCAGTTCAGGGGTAAGCTTGCTCTTGTCCAGCTCAACCTTAGGACCTGCATTAACAAGATCCTGAACCTGAGACCACAGCTTACGCAGGAATCTCTGTGAACCCTCAACACCTGACTGTCTCCATTCAAGAGTCAGTTCAGCAGGGGAGGCGAATAACATGAACAGACGTACTGTATCTGCACCGTACATCTTAACCATGTACTCAGGATCGATACCGTTAGCCTTTGACTTGGACATCTTGATCATGCCTTCATGATGCAGCTGATGGCCTTCCTTATCTACAGCTGAAATGATGTTACCCTTCTCGTCACGGGTAGGGAATGCATCTAGTGGATTTACCCAGTTCTTAGTTCCCTTCTCGTCAAGATAGTAGTAAGCATCAGCTAGTACCATGCCCTGACATAGCAGACGCTTGAATGGCTCGTCATACTTGACCATTCCTGCATCTCTTAACAGTTTGAAGAAGAAGCGTGAGTACAGCAGGTGTAATACTGCGTGCTCAATACCGCCGATGTACTGATCAACTGGAAGCCAGTAGTTTGCAGCATCCTTGTCGAACATTTCCTTCTCATCACGAGGAGAGCAGTATCTAGCAAAGTACCATGATGACTCCATGAAGGTATCGAAAGTGTCAGTCTCACGGGTTGCACTCTTGCCTTCGTAAGTGGTCTTGTACCACTTCTCGTCAGTCTTCAGCGGTGAAATTACACCGTTGATCTTAACGTCATATGGAAGTTCAACTGGCAGATTCTCATCCTTCTCAGGAACAACTTCACCAGTCTCATCAATGGTAAGCATTGGGATTGGAGCACCCCAGTAACGCTGACGGGAAATACCCCAGTCACGTAATCTGTAGTTAACCTTACGTTCTGCACAGCCCATGCTCTCAAGCTTATCTGCAATAGCCTTGAATGCTTCTTCAAAGTTCATGCCGTCAAATTCACCGGAGTGGCAGGCGATACCGTGTTCAACGAAAGCGTGCTCTGAAAGATCAGGATCACCTGCTTCCTTTGACTCTTTGATTACTGGAATGATATCAATGCCGTACTTCTTAGCGAACTCATAGTCACGCTGGTCGTGACCAGGTACAGACATAACAGCACCAGTACCGTAATCCATGATAACGAAGTTAGCAACATAGATAGGTACCTTTCTGCCGGTAATAGGATGAATTGCATACAGACCTGTAGCCATACCCTTCTTTTCCATGGTGGCAAGATCTGCTTCTGCAAATTTCTGAGTGCGGCATTCCTGACAGAAAGCTTCAAGCTCTGGATTGGTTTCACAGCACTTCTTAACCAGTGGGTGGTTTGCAGAAATTGAAATATAGGTAATACCCATGAAGGTATCTGGACGAGTGGTGTATACAGTAAAGGTATCATCGCTTCCGTCAACCTTGAAGGTTATGTTCAGACCTTCAGAACGGCCGATCCAGTTTTTCTGCATGGTACGAACGCGCTCTGGCCAGCCATCAAGCTTATCCAGATCGTTCAACAGTTCTTCTGCGTATGCAGTGATCTTCAGATACCACTGAGGAATTTCCTTAAGCTCAACCTTGGAACCGCATCTCCAGCAGCAGCCGTCTTCAACCTGCTCGTTAGCAAGCACAGTATTATCAACAGGACACCAGTTAACTGAAGAAACCTTCTTATATACAAGACCTTTCTTGTAAAGCTCACCGAAGAACTTCTGCTCCCACTTGTAGTACTCTGGACGGCAGGTTGCAACCTCACGAGCCCAGTCGTAGGAAAGACCCAGTGACTTTAACTGTCCCTTCATGTAGGAGATATTTTCATAGGTCCAGTCGCCAGGCTGCTTGTTGTTCTTGATTGCAGCGTTTTCTGCTGGCAGACCGAAAGCATCCCAGCCGATAGGGGCCAGAACGTTTTTGCCTAATAAACGATTGAATCTGGCAATAACATCACCCAGAGCATAGTTTCTAACATGACCTAAATGTAATCTGCCTGATGGATATGGGAACATAACAAGGCAGTAGTATTTCTCTTTGTTTTTATCTTCTGTTGCGTGGAAAGTCTGATGGTCTTCCCAGTATTTCTGTACTTCAGGCTCAATTTCCTGAGGATTGTAGGCAACTTTATTGTCAGCCATGGACTAAGTGCTCCAAGTTAAAATTTAAAAATCTGTTTAAATCTGTTCAAATTAAAAATAATCATATATTTTGCCACATTTATGCCATATTTTGACGTATGCACTAGAAAAAAATTCTTACAAAGTTTATGTGCATGTGAACCTAAATCAGGTTGTTTGCTACTTTGGGTATAAGAAAAAATACTTAAACTATGCAGAGTCTAATGTTAGAAGATGATGAGAATAACAGGCAGGAGAAGGGTGATTGCCAAAAGCAGATCTCTGTAGAACACCCTTTTGAATCTGGTCTTAGGATTAACCTTATAGTTATAGTGACTGTAAGCCCATAAGAAGGCCCAGAACCACAGTGCCAGAACGATGAATTCTGCAATGGTGCCTTTGTTAATCATTTATTAAACAGGATGTTCTCACTACGTTAAAAGTTGCTGTTCGCTATTATTAGGTTCTTATGGATAGATTATATCGAACGAATTTTTTTTAAAGAAACATATTCTTTATACTCTTCTAACAATAGTCCAAAAATATGATCTGTGTTAAAATTGCAACCCAGTACGGAGTATAATTAAGTACCTGAATGCTTCAGTTTTTTCTGCATCCATTATACGTGCATAAACTTAGTGAAGCTTTAGTCCCGGGACATAGGTCCGGGGATATTAAACAAGATATTAATGAGACAATCATGTATAAGAAATTAGCTCTAGCTTTTGCTTTTCTTTCTTCTGTTACAGCTGCAAGCGCAACCAATGTTTACAATCTAAACGGCAACCGAGTTGTAGGTGAGGAGCAGATCTATCAGATCGATCCTAATGGTATTACCACTCTTGAATATGTTGCAGCTGAGTATCATTTAGGTCTTTCCAACATGATAGAGGCTAATCCTGAGGTTGATCCAATTGTTCCTCTGAAAGGTCTGAATCTTGTTGTTCCAACCAAGCTGATCCTGCCTGATACTGTTCATGAAGGCATTATTGTTAATTCCGCTGAAATGCGTCTTTACTATTACAACAAGGGCAGAGTTGAAGTTTACCCAATCGGTATCGGTCAGATCGGAAAGGGCACACCTTTAGCCTGGACCACTAAGGTTGAGCGTAAGAAGGCTGGACCTACCTGGACTCCAACTGCAGCCATGAGAGCAGAATATGCTGCCGAGGGTGAGTATCTTCCTCCAGTTGTTCCTGCAGGTCCTGATAATCCAATGGGACTGTATGCTATGTACGTAGGAAAGCTTTACGCTATTCATGGAACAAATGCTGATTTTGGTATTGGCCTTCGAGTAAGTCATGGATGTGTTCGTCTTCGTAACGAGGATAACGAGGAACTGTTCAACAAGGTTCCTGTAGGTACCAGAGTTCAGTTTATCAACGAACCAATTAAGACTGCTGAAGAACCAAACGGTGATCTTTATATTGAAGTTCATCAGCCATTATCGAGAAGTCAGTCTGAATTTGACAATTTTGATGCAAATGTTCCTTTCTCATTTACAAAGTCTCAACTAGAATTCTTTAAGGATCCTCGAATTAATCAGGACATTTTACAGCGTGCTCTTCATGAGAGAACCGGCAGACCTGTTCTGCTAAATCCAGTGGAATTTTAAAGAATTAAGTGATTCATGCTAAAACTGTAATTGCAATGGTTTTATGTGGTCTGATGTATCAGCATCAGGCCATGGCTAGTTCTGACTCTTCAACTTATCCTTCCCAGGTCTCGGGCCACTATCAGCACAACGATATCCACAGACTGTTCTCTGATCTCAAAGAATCTGACAAGATTTTTGTAAGCAGAAATTCTCTGTTCAAACCATATGTTGTGACCGATGATAATGAAATAAAAGAGCTGTTTTCAATCAGAGCCAAAGGAGTTAATCCTCCATCCCAGAAGGGATCTCTGGAGTTTGGTCCCTCCAAAATGACCTGGGTTAATGCATCCTCTATTCTTTCATTCCTTTTCAGAAAGTACGTTGATGATAATCAGACTTTTAATGTTCCTTTTGTAGCAAGTACGGACAGAGACAGACCTTCACGAGCATATGATTTGCATTACAATGCATCAAATTTATGCTCCGGTATGGGGGGGGTCGAGTCAAATCTGAAGAATGTCTGTGTATTAAATAATCGTGACAACTTTGGTCTGGTAGAGATTAACTATAATCCTGACATTGGACTGTTCAGTTCTACATACAGAATCAGACTGCTGCCAGAAAACGGCATTCAGGAATCCTTATCTCATAAGCTTTTTTTAACTTTTGCCTCCCTGATAGGAGTGTACTCTAATCATAATCAGTCAGGTTTCAGATCTCCTCTTTCTACTTTTGATTATCATTTAACCAGTAACAATGCCTTTATAACAGAGAATAATAAATTCTCTGATTTGCAGAAGAAATGTGATTACGATTCTTTTTCATCCTGCCATTTCAAGTTTGTGGGAGAGAATACTGAAAATCTGCTGGCAGATGGGAAGAAAATCAAGAGTCAGAATGATTTTTCCTCGAAGAAGAGATTCAGTGTACATTTCACCAAGAGCGGAGTTCCAAAGTTTAATCTCAATAACACGCTTCTCTCTGGTTCTACCTATATAAACTACGGCTTCTATAATCAGGCAGAGCTGGAGATGTTCCGCGATATTGGCTACAACATCAATACCAGTGAGTTCTTTGGAACCTCTATCTACAATTCAGGTACTCCTGAAAACAGAGGTGTATACAATATCACTTCTTCATTTACGGCTACAAAAGGTGAGCTAAGGCCATTCAAACAGGAAAAGGCTTCTATTGTTCCTCTTTCAATCGGAACACATATATACGGAAGCTACAATGACGTTACTCAGACTGGAATTATTGCTAGTCAGGGCTTTGGCGGTATTGGTATACGTGTTGACGGCTCAAGAAACAGACTTGTAGTTCCTAAGTCTACATCTATTATTGAAAATGGTGAATCTGCTACCGGTATCGCCGTAACCTACGGAAGAAACAATATCCTTGATATCCGAGGCGATGTCGAAGCTAGTGGCGTAGATGGAACCGCTCTGCGTTTTGATTTTGGCTCAAATGTCCTATCTGATTTAAAAGAGTTCCGTGGTTCATACAGAAGAGTTCGAACCTATGATTATCTTCAGCGAAAAATCTCAAAGGATCAGGCTGAAAGCTATAATGTTCCAAACAATATCAGAGGACCTCTGGTTTCTACTCTGAATATTTCCGGAAAGATAACCGGCAAGAGATACTCTATTTATATTGATGATTCTGCTCATGTGGGAGACATTAACATCACTAATAAGGCCAAGATATATGGAGATATTGTTTCTAAGTGGAATTACTTTGTAGCTCCTGATGGAAAGTCCCTGTATTCTAAGGCTTATAGCTCTAAGCTGCTTGCAGGTAAGCTTCATTTTGATGCCGCATATGGTGAGAACCTGAATATTCCTTTCTTTATTAAGAAACTGGCTACCAATATCAATCTTGGTATCAAGAAAAAGAACAAGGGCAGGGATTTTACGTCTGATAACATGATTTCAGACAATAAGTCACATGTTGAAATCAAAGGTAATATTATCGGCAAAACCATCAATCTTCTCAGTTATGGTGGTATGAGCGATATTATTGGTTTAATTAACATAAACCGTCTTTATATTAAAGATTCTTCAGTTTTCATCGCTCCTTCCAAAGCAGAAACAACTTCAGTTGTTGAGATTCTTGATCTCAACAGAGGCGGTCAGCTTGATTTAACCAATGGCGGCAGTCAGACTTTCATTGTTAAGGAAAAGGCATCCATTTCAAGTAATGCTGTAATCTGCCTTGATGCGGACAAGGATGGAACGATCATCGATGATATCAAGTTTGAAGGCAGTCTATTTGCTCCTGATGGAGTTGTAAATATTGAGCCAGGTATCTCTTATAATGATGTGAAGCGATACTCCTCTGATCCAAAGGCTCTGCTGGAGTTCATGAATAATTTCGTAAGACAGGCAAATCAGAAACTTGATAAATACAATGCTTATACCAGGTTCCCTAAACATCTGTGGTATACACAGGGAGGAATGGGCAGAACTGTGAACTGTTCTTCTCGCGGCTGCTATATTGGAGATTTTATCAATACCTACAGTAACGCAACCAAACCTCTTCCAATGTGGAGATACATTCTAAGTATTGCCGGCTGTATCCTGATGCTGGCTTTCTCTGTGGTTCTGGTTAGAAAGACTGGTTCTGGCCGTTATGGCTAGGCTGTTGAACATGACTCTCTGATATGCATAATGATATCAGAGAGTTGACTGAGTGATTAAGGTCTGATCAGTTTACTCATTGTTTCTTTTGCAGGATCATCCTTCTGCCTTAGTCCACGAATACCTAAAACCAACAGTATCAGCATAATCAGGAACAGAGTCTGTGTTCCATATTTTGAGTAGAAAGTCTGACCTTTAACAGGTGAAAACTGTACTGTCAGTACTCCCTCCTGATCCTGTGGTAGTCGATCTACAACCTTACCATTCTCGTCGATGTAAGCTGTAATTCCGCTATTGGTACAGCGAAGCATTGGTTTCTGAAGCTCCATTGCCCTCATTCTGGCAATATTCAGATGCTGCTGTGGAGCTTGAGTTGGTCCAAACCAGGAATCATTGGAAACCATAATAATACCATTGGTCTGCTCTGAATCCATGGAGGAGATTACCTCTGGGAAAATAGCCTCGTAGCAGATAGCCGGAATGAACTTATGGTTATTGATTGTAACTGGCAGCTGTTCATCAGGACCACTGCTGAAAGAAGAATTTGGAATAACGAATATAGAGCCAAGAGGTCTTAATACATCTTCGAAAGGAACTGTTTCTCCAAAAGGCACCAGTTTTCTCTTCTGATATGGAAGATCATGTGCAAGATCAGCTCCATCACCAATATGTACAATTGAATTGAAGATCTTGTTCTGTGAAGATGTGAATATACCTGTTACAAGCGCAGTCTTGTCTGTCTTGAGTACAGTATCCAGATCTCCTATTAGTTCTGCTGATGAATAGTAATCAATAGGTAGTGCTGATTCTGACCAGACTACAATCTTAGAATTAGACAGCTTTGGTTTGGTAAGTGTCCAGTAGGTTGAAAAGATCTCGTTAACACTGGCTGCATTGTTGTGTACAGACTGAGTGATATTTGCCTGAACCAGTGATGCATTGATGGTTGGCATTTTTTCAACCTGAGGAAGGTTCTCAAGGAAAACACCGACCAGTAGAATCATAGCTGCTACAGGAAGGAACAGGAATTTTCTTAAAGCTGTAAGGGCAAGGGCAGCACTTAAAACATAAAGGGCTAAATTGATGCCTCTTACACCAACGAACGGAGCATAGTTCTTAAGAGGTCCTTCTACACAGGAATAACCGATATAAAGCCAAGGAAATCCTGATAGGTAATAGTAGACAATATAATCGGCAATGATAAATCCGATAGGAACAAAGCAGCATATATAAACTGCTTTTTTCTTTTTGGCGATGCTAAATGCAAGCATATTTAAAAAAGCATATGTAAAGCCAATATATCCGAATGAGAAGCCGGTAATTATAATATATGACAAAACCAGAGGAACCTGACCAAAGCCTTCCATTACAAAATTCAGCCAGGTCAGAGAAAGAGTAGCGTAGGTTCCAAAGAATAGCACGGACAGAATTCCAACCTGAGGTGTAAATTTACAGGTGTACAGCTGCATCATGAAAAAACCAAGTGCAATTACTGCAAATGGCCATTTTTCAACAGGTGCAATGGATAAACTCATAATTGCACCTAGCACCATTGAGGATAGACACATTCCTAATGGCTTGTTAATAAGAGTCAGCAGTCTCTTGCCATCAAGAAGACTGGATAGAATAAAGTATATTTTAATAAAAAACTGCATACTACTGCTTAATGTCCTGATCTGTAGCCGGTGGGGTTACCTCAAGAAGATGTACTCTTCTGTCATTGGCTTCTAGCACCTTGAATTCAAAGCCTTCAATAGTCAGCTTCTCTCCAATGTTAGGGAATTTACCCAGCATATGAGTGGTAAGACCTGCAATGGTGTCAACTTCTGCAAGCTCTGAGAATTTACAGTTAAAGAACTCGTCAAATTCCTCAAGCTCTGTTATGCCGCTGACAATGTAGGATTTTCCTTCCTTTGATTTGACGATATGCTCTGAATTTACCTCAGTATCGTATTCGTCATCAATATCACCAACGATAACCTCAAGCACGTCCTCAATTGTGACCAGTCCAGAAACTCCGCCGAATTCATCGACAACAATTGCAATGTGGAAGCGGTTCTGCTGGAACTCCTTGAGCATGGAATTAACTCGTTTGGCTTCCGGAACGATAATAGGGGAACGAAGAATTGATTTGATTGAACCTCCCTCAAGCTCCTTTAAGCCACAGGCATAAGGGATTAGATCTTTTGCCAGAAGAACTCCAACGATATGATCCTTGTCCTCACCGATTACAGGATAGCGGGAGTGTGCTGTCTGGAGAACAATTTTGGCAGCTTCCTCTATGGTGCTGTTGACATGAATTGTAACAATCTCGTTTGCAGGGATCATTACGTCAGACACGCGAAGTCTGTTGATATCAAAAATACCCTGAAGCATTTCCTCGGTATCTTCGTCAATAACCTCATTTTCGGAAGCTTCGCGAATAACCTGTTCTAATTCATCCTGACTGGTAGGTTCAGTTTTTTTTGAAAAAATCTTTGATAAAAAGGAACTGTGTTCCTCGTCGTGATTATCGGTCATAATTTTTTCCAAATTCTTGATTGCTACTCTGTTTGTTCTTCTTTAGTATTCATCATCCTTGTAAGGATTATCATAGCCAAGTTCTTCCATGGCCTTAATTTCTAGAGGCTCCATTTCCTTGGCATCTTCCTCTTCAATATGATCGTATCCGATAAGATGCAGACAGCCATGAACTATAAGATGAGCAAAATGCTCCTCAAGAGTCTTGTTCTGCTCTTTGCACTCTCTCTCTAAAACTTCCTTGCAGACAACAAGATCTCCTAATAAAGGCAGATCTTCAACTCCCTCTGGCAGTTCAAAAGGGAAAGACAGAATGTTGGTTGGTCTGTCTACATGTCTGTATGTAGAGTTCAGCTGATGGATCTCCTCTGAATTCACCATACGGATGGTGATTTCGCTATCCTTGTTTCTGCCGCCAGTCTTGAGTGCAACAGTTGCCCATTTTGTCATTAGTTCCAGTGATGGGTAGCTTTCAAGAGCTTCGTCTGTTGCAATCTGCAGATCAATTATTACTTGCATTAGACACCTCTTTTTCAGAATTTTCAGTGGAGGATGAATCGTTTTTATTATTTCTTCCGTAATAATGCTGATTATCCTTTTCGTGAGTCTTTTCGTACTCATCGTAGGCATTAACAATGGCTGCCACAACTGGATGTCTTACAACATCGGAAGATTCAAAGAAGGTAAAGCCGATTTCCTCAACTGACTTTAGAACCTCCATAGCATGCTTTAGACCTGATCTTACATTTCTTGGCAAATCAATCTGGCTAGGATCACCGGTGATAACAGCATGAGAATTGAATCCGATACGGGTTAAAAACATTTTCATCTGTTCAACAGTAGTATTCTGAGCCTCGTCCAGAATAATAAAGGAATCGTTCAGAGTTCTTCCTCTCATATAAGCCAAAGGGGCAATCTCGATAATCTGTTTTTCTATGAGCTTTTCCACCTTCTCAAATCCGAGCATTTCAAACAGGGCGTCGTATAGTGGCCTTAGGTAAGGATCAACCTTCTGTGAGAGATCTCCTGGAAGAAAACCAAGTTTTTCACCGGCCTCAACTGCAGGTCTGGTCAGAATGATTCGTCTTATTTCATTTCGCTCCAGGGCATCTACAGCTGCAGCAACGGCAAGGAAAGTCTTACCTGTTCCTGCAGGCCCGATACCAAAGCTTACATCATGAGAGACAATCTTGTTGATATAGTCTGACTGATTTGAGGTTCTTGCTTTGATAAAGCCGCGTTTGGTTTTAAAGTTGTTAGCTTTGGCATAAAGAGAATCAATTGAGCCCTTGGCATGCTCTCCTGAATAATCTGTGTTGTCCTGCTCTAGAGCTGTGGTCTCGGTTATAGCAAGGTGCACCATGTCAGGAGTAACCTCTGATGGTTTCTTAGAGCCCTTGATAGGGGTGGTGTCAACGTACAGAGACTTAATCAGTTTATAGGCTTTTTTTACATGACCGGATTTTCCTTCTAAATGAAAATGAGCGCCGGAATAACTTATTTTTACGCCTAGTCTTTTTTCAATCTGTTTTAAATTCTCGTCTTCAGGTCCTACAAGGTAGGCGATTCTATCTTTGTCGTCAGGATCTAAAACAAAATCTTGGGTAATTGTATTCATTACATTGCCTTACTGATTAACAAGCTCGCCCTTAAGAGTATGGGCTGCTACAGAAGTAATCTTTACATCAACCATCTGTCCTACAAGAGATAAAGGCCCCTTGAACACAACAATTCTTCCGGAAGATGCTCTGCTCTTGAGCTCATTCTCGTCCTTTCTGGAGGTTCCCTCTACAAGACATCTCTGAGTGGTTCCGATGAAGGCCTCGGTATATTCTGATGCCAGCTCCTCAAGTCGCTTCTGCAGAACATAAAGTCGCTGCATCTTTGTTTCCTTTGGAATAGGATCCTCAAGTTCTGCAGCAGGGGTCCCCGGTCTTATTGAATATACAAAGGAGAAGCTCTGATCGAATTTAACCTCGTTGACAATCTTCATGGTTTCATTGAAATCTTCATCGGTTTCCCCTGGGAAGCCGACAATGAAATCTGATGAGATATGAACTGTAGGGCGAGCCGCTCTAATCTTCTTAATCAGCTCAACATATTCCTCTGCAGTATATCTTCTGTGCATTGCCTCAAGAATTCGGTTTGAACCCGCCTGAATTGGAACGTGAATCCCGTCCGAGATTACAGGCAGATCTTTAATTGCCTCTATAATGTCATCTGTAAAATCCATAGGATTTGAGGTGGTGAATCTGATTCTCTCAACTCCTGGAATTGCTGCAATTTCATAAAGAAGGGAAGAGAATTTACAGTCTGAACCGTCAGGATTTAATCCGTGATAAGAGTTTACATTCTGACCTAGGAGATGAATTTCCTTAACCCCGTTGGCAATATGTCCTATACATTCATCAATGATGTCCTGAACCGGTCTTGACTGCTCTTCACCGCGTGTATAAGGGACAATACAGTAGGTGCACTTGTTGGAGCAGCCTTCCATAATGGTAACAAAGGCAGAAGGTCCTACCGCTCCTGCTTCCGGCAGATAATCAAACTTATCAATTGCATCAGCTGTAACATCAACTACAGGCTTACCTGAAGCAATAAACTCTCCTACCATTTTAGGTAGTCTGTGAATTGTTCTTGGTCCGAAAATAATATTGATGCTCTTATCGAGGTCAAGAATTTTCTCGGCAAGCTCAGCTCCTACACAGCCTCCAAGTGCAATAATTGTGTCATCGTTGATTTCACCTGTATGTCTCCATGAGGCGATCTGATTGAAAACTTTGTCCTCTGCCTTGGCTCTTACAGCACAGGTAACCAGAATGATTATATTTGCTCCTCTAGGAGCTGATGACTCTGCAAAGCCAGCGGCTGTCATTAAATCTCTGATTCTTCCTCCATCATATACATTCATCTGACATCCCCAGACATGTACATAGAAGGAGCCTAATTGAAGTTTTGGTGCAGATAGGGTGGTTTGAATTGTAGTCATGATTAGTAAGTTTTTTTTATATTAATTTTGTGGTTTTGCAATAATGCACTTGTCAAAAAGCTCGGTCATCAGTTCATAATCACCGGCAAATGCATTAATGGATGCATAGAGCATCATTTTAGGATCACATAGAGAATAATCAACCTTAAATCCTAGAGGAATCAGAAGCTCACGGACAAACTCTCTCTGAGCCCTTCCGTTTCCTTCTCTGAATGGATGTACAGCGTTAATCTCTCCTAGATAATAAGCTGCTTTTTCTGCGATTTTCTTTTCGCTACAGTCTCTGAGAAAATTCTCTTGTGCAAGTTCATCAAAGACCTTGTTAATTGTTTTCTCGATAAACTGAGCATCACAGAAAAGAATTTCCTTGGATATATTAACCTGGCGCAGTTCTCCTGCCCAGGGATAAATATCCTGGAAGATATACTTATGGATTGCCTTTAAGTGGGGTAGATCAAATTTGCCCTGAATAGGCTTTTTGAGTAGATCGATAATCCTTGCTCCAGTGTACAGTCTCTCGTACTGAGAAAGTACCCTAGGATCATGCTCATTGAAGTTATTTATTAAAACTTCAGTACCTGGATAGCAATAGACTTTATCGAAAGTCGTGGCTTCCAAGATTCAGGCTACCTTGCTATCTTCGGTTAATTTTGATATCTGTTCCTGAAATTCTTTAAAAGAAATTTCTCCGTCAGCATAGCTTTGTAGTAGCTTTTCCTGCTCTTCTGTCAGATATAAATTTTCCATTGCTAAAGTAGCTTTTACTTCATCTAGCAACATACGCTCTCCGTAGTAATCACACCTTCTTAATTATAACAGAAAAAGTGCTTTTTTTTCGTGTTTTAAGGTTGAATAATACTACATTATTTTGTGATAAATATCCAAATTATTAAAAATAATTATCGAGAATATTTTAGGTAATTTTTTTTATAAAAAAAACAAAAAAAATACCTCTGACAAAAACTGTCAGAGGCGATTTAGGTATGTGAAAAAAATTGAAACGTTAATAAAACATCAAGTGTTACTTAATCGATGAGTTCGGAAAATCTTCCAATAAATTGCTGGATCATTAGTCTTAAATTTCAAGTCTAATATCGTCTACGCAGGATATATGTTACAGTTGAATTCTTAGATGACACTTAGTCTGCTGAATTTACAGGATAATTTCGAAATTTTGAATAAAAAAATGCCTAGGTCAAAAGGTGTGGACCTAGGCGATGAGGTATGTGATTCTTTTTTGCTAAAAAACAAAATCATTTAAAACTTTGAAAGTCTGAAATCATTTTGTCTCTTCCGCTTTCCTATTCTGTATTTTAGATACTTTAACTTAGATAATACTTAGAGTTAATTTATCTTTTATCAGCGACTACAGGTTTAATTATATTTGTAAAAATTAAGCAAAAAGTTGATCCGTGTTAAAAAATTTCGTAAACACATCAACCTTTTGTGTAATATATTGTTTTGTAAATAAATTATATTTGTATTTTGTTGTAATAACTACTTTTGTTTGCAAATTTACAAATGTACAATTGCAGAATTGTGCAAGAATATAAGAAAATTAAGCAAGATTCTCTGCCTCATCCAAATTCTCCCAGTAGTCACGGTTGAGTTTGTAGGATGCGGATGTTAAATCAATTATATTGTGCATCAGTTCATCAAGTTTGCTACCCTTTGAGTAGTCAGCTTTAGCAAAGTGTTTGATGCGCTTGTCTTTGATAAGTTCATGCACTCTTGCCTTGTTGTTATTGACTGGATCATATACTCCAATGGAATGTCCTCCCAAAGAGTTAACCAGTTTCATACAAGGAATATCTGTCTGACTGTCTCCGATGTAGACTATATTACTAAAAGGAACTCTGATATTCTCTGGTTCATAATAGCGGTTAACATCATTGTCGTTTACATCAAGTGTACCCTTGGAAATTCTGAAAAGAAATTGTGTCTTGTTGGTGAAATTGATGTTCTGAGCAGGCCAAACTGCGGCTCCGTTGTGATCGTATAAAAATGAATTTGCATAGATCATTCTGAATTCATCAGCAATCTTTGTGCCTTCTATCATTTCTTTAAGACCCGAGGAAATAATATAGTGCTCAACCTTAACATCTTTTTTCTTGCCGTACTGATTGATCCTTGAGAACCAGTCTGCTACTCCCTTGTATAGTTTAACCTTAGACCCGAACTCCATTAGTTTTTCTCTTTTTACCTGGAATTTACCCTTAGCACCGTTGAGCATTAGATACATATAGGAAAGGTTAGGATCCATCTGGTTTTTGATTGCAAGCTTAGTTGAAAGAGCCCAGAATTCGTCAACATTCTCGTTTAACTGCTGTATATATCCCTGAGCCTGCATTTCAAAAGGAGTAAGGGTTCTGTCAAAGTCATAACAGATTGCAAGTACGTTTTCTTTGTTCATTATTTTTCATCGAAAGCTCTATTGAACTTTCTGCTCCTATCTAATAGATATTCTGTTTGAAAATATTTTAATTGAGTGTGCCATAAATTTTTTGGGGAATAAAACTAATTCATCAAATTTCTGAGAATTTGTCTAACATAAAAAATGTTAATTTTATTCTCAGAAAATTTTTAAATTAACAAAAAAATATTAAACTTAAGATAAGCTGATATAAATCATCATCAACGTGGCTTTTTGATCTAAATAAATTTTGTGACGTAAATTTATTTTTTTTATTTTGTTGACAAGCATTTTTATTTTCATATAATAATGCACGTTGTCGAACAAAAGCACCTTTGTACTTGATAGGGGTATAGCCAAGTGGTAAGGCAGCGGGTTTTGATCCCGCCATTTCCCTGGTTCGAGTCCAGGTACCCCTGCCATAATGGGGTTGTTCAGCACACTGTTGGGGTATCGCCAAGTGGTACGGCAGCGGATTCTGATTCCGCCATTACCTAGGTTCGAATCCTAGTACCCCAGCCACTCAATGGCTATGTAGCTCAGTTGGTTAGAGCGCGGCACTCATAATGCTGAGGTCACTGGTTCGATTCCAGTCATAGCTACCATTCACCTTAAATGGTGTCTTATTTCTTGTCTCTGTTGGGGTATCGCCAAGTGGTACGGCAGCGGATTCTGATTCCGCCATTACCTAGGTTCGAATCCTAGTACCCCAGCCATTCAGTGGCTATGTAGCTCAGTTGGTTAGAGCGCGGCACTCATAATGCTGAGGTCACTGGTTCGATTCCAGTCATAGCTACCATCGCTTCATTTTTCCTAACTTTCTCACAATTTTGGGTAGTTCTGCATAAGTCATTGCAAATAATTACTACTTGTCGCATTATTCTATTTATTACTCAAAAAAATAGAATACATGAGGCATGTTTAGTCAATGATCCCAAAAATATCAAATCTACCTTCCGTTGATCATCTATATAAGAAGTATTTTGATGTTTTAAAGTCAAAAGGTTTTAAAGGAGATATTGAGTATTCTCATTCTGCAAGACTGCTTGTGTCAACAGATAACTCTGTGTATCAGAGAATGCCTCAGGGCGTGATCTTCCCTAAGGATAATCAGGATATTGTTACTGCTTTAAAACTAAGAGCTGAATCTTTATATGAAAGACTGATCGTTACACCAAGAGGCGGTGGCACCGGTACTAACGGCCAATCCCTGAATGACGGTATTACCATTGACTGTTCCCGCTACATGAAAGAGATATCTGATCTTGATGAGCAGAATAGATCTGTTCATGTACAGGCAGGTGTAATTAAAGATGAGTTAAATGATTACCTGAAACCTCATGGCCTTTTTTTCTCACCTGAACTATCTACTTCAAGCCGTGCCTGTATAGGTGGCATGATTTCAAATGATGCCGCAGGTCAGGGGTCTCTGAAATACGGCAGAACATCATCTCATATCAAGGAGGTTACTGTTGTTCTTGCGGACGGAACATTAACTACATTCGGTCCGGTAAGCGGAGATAAGTTAAAAGAGTGTCTGGATAAGGATGGCCTTGAAGGCGATATCTATCGTGAATGCTATGCTCTTTTAAAGGATAACCGCAAGCAGGTTGAAAAGCTTTTCCCCAAGCTGAACCGCTTTATGACGGGCTATGATTTGGATCATTCCTATGATCCTAAAACGGATACCTTAAATCTGGCTAGACTTATCTGTGGTGCCGAAGGTACTCTTGCAGTCATATGTGGGGCAACTCTTGATCTGACCAAGATCCCTGATTTCAGAGAGCTGATGGTGGTCAAATATGAGAATTTCGACAGTGCATTAAGACATGCTGTTGAACTTATTGACTCTGGCGTGTTCTCTGTTGAAACTGTTGATTCCAGAGTTCTTTCTCTGGCAAAAAAAGACACCGTCTGGGATTCTGTAAAGGATTATATCGAAGAAGTAAAAGGTCATTCCATCAAGGGCATCAACATTGTTGAATTCAACGGCTATGACAAGGATTCTGAACACAGGAAACTTGTAGAAATCTATTCTAATGTAACCGAAAAGGCTAAGACTACTGCCAACGGAATTCTTGGGGCACAGCTTGCTGTCACACCTGAAGCTATCTCCGCAATCTACGGTATGAGAAAGAAAGCTGTAGGCCTTTTAGGTGCAGCTTCCGGTAATAAAAAACTGGTTGCCTTTACTGAAGACACTGTTGTTCCCCCAAGAAATCTTGCAGATTATATTCTGGAGTTCAGAGCTCTTTTAGACTCACTGAAAGTTACCTATGGTATGTTTGGACATGTGGATACCGGTCTGATGCATGTTAGACCTGCTCTTGATCTGACAACCGATGCTGACAGAAAGAAACTGGTAACTATCTCTGACAAGGTGGTTGAGCTGGTAAATAAATATCAGGGGCAGATGTGGGGAGAGCATGGTCGAGGCTATCGTTCCTGTTACGGAGAGATTTTCTTTAAGGATCTATATCCCGTAGCTAGAAAGATTAAGGCTGCATTTGATAGAAACAATATCTTCAATCCAGGCAAAATCTGTGTTCCTTTTGGCAATGAAAAAGATCAGATCGTTTCTATCTCCGGTCAGATGAGGGGAGATTTAGACAGAACCATCCCTGTTACCATCAGAAATTCCTTTAAAGGAGCTTTAAGCTGTAACGGAAACGGACAGTGCTTTAGTTATCAGACCAGTGCGCTTATGTGTCCAAGTTATCGTTACACCAAGGATCATATCCGTTCTCCAAAGGGCTACAGCGAGCTGATGAGGGAATGGTTAAGGCTGCTAAATGACAGAGGTCATAATATTGCTGCCGAAGAGCTCGCACAGCTGACTTCAACACCTTCTCCTGTAAACTTTGTAAGAAGATGTTTCAATACTTTTTCTACAAAGCATAAGGACTATTCTACAGAATACCTCAGTAAGATTAAGACCTGTCTGTCATGCAAGTCCTGCAAGAGTATCTGTCCTGCTCATGTAAATGCTGCTGATCTGAATTCCAGATTCCTGTCTCTGTACTACGGCCGTTACTTGCGTCCGCTGATGGATCTTCTGATCTTAGAATCAGAGCTGACTCTGCCGATACTGTCAAGATTCCCAAGAATATCCAATGCATTTTTATCCAATTCACTGGTGAAGTTTGCAATAAAGAGAATCTTTGGAATGGTTGATCTGCCTTTATTTAGCAGAAAGACCTTCAGATCACTGTGTGAAAAGGAGGGCTTTGAGGTTCTCTCTTCAAAGCAGGCTTTAGTGTCCGGTAATGAAGTGCTGATAGTAACCGATCCCTTCACTGTATGCTATGAGTGTGAAGGTCTGCTCTCAATGGCCAGGGTTATGCGAAATCTTGGTTACAAGGTCGCATTTTTGAAGCCATATGTTAATGGTAAGATTCTGGTTATAAGAGGTGACCGTCGAGGCTTTATGCATTACGCGGCAAAACAGGCTGCCCGTCTCGAGATGCTGGCAAAGGCAGGAATTGATCTTGTTGGTTATGATCCAGCCTTAACCATCTGTTATCGAGATGAGTATACTCAGATCCTGGATGATGCCCGTGGATCCTTTATTGTTAAGCTTCCTGAAGAGTGGCTTTCTGAACAGATGGAGACCTCATCATTCTCAGCTCATTTTGAAAAGATTAAGGATAAGGTTCTGTCTGTTTCAAGAACAGATGAGTTCAAGGAAATGTATTATCTGTTCACGCACTGTACTGAGCGCGCTCTGATTACTCAGTCTCCTGTTTTATGGCAGTCCATACTTTCAACCTTTGGTCTGAATCTGATCCCAGTGAATGTTGCCTGCTGCGGTATGGCCGGACTGTTTGGTCATATGGCCGCCAATCAGAAGCAGACTTATGCTGTATATGAAAAGAACTGGAAACCTGAAATCTCCAAGAGAGATTTTAATCACTGTCTGATTACAGGATTCAGCTGTCGTTCTCAGGTTCATAGAATGGAAGGCAAGAAGGCAATACATCCCCTGTTTGTTGTTGATGAACTTCTTAAGAAGGCTTTGAATGGCTAGAAACATTTTTGCGTATCTCTTCGGAGGTTCAATTTTTTTTATTGCTATTCCTGCTATTATTCTTTATATGGCTTCCTTAAGTTCCTATACCTTTATGCCTGAAGGCAAGGTAGCTGTGATTTTCGGAGCCGTAAGTTCAGCAGTCGGACTTTTGTTCATAATCTGGTCTAACAAGGAACTGATAGAAAAGGGCCATGGTGGTGCAGTAGTGGTCGGCCCTATAAAACTTTCAAAGGAAACTATAAAATTAGTAACTACAGGTCCATATTCAATGTGCAGAAATCCAATGCATATGGGGGCATTTCTGTTTTATCTTGGATTGTGCTGTGCTGTTAACTCTCTGCTTTCGCTGGTCGTACCTTTTGGCTTTTTGCTGTTTGCATATTGCTTTGCAGTTTTTCTTGATGAACCAAGATTAAAAAGAGATTTTCCTGAAGACTACGAGAAATGGATTCAGGATGTACCACAAAGGTTTTGGCCTAAACCTAAAAAAGGCTAACACAATAAGAAGGAGATTTTGATGACCATGATGTCAGGCGCACAGATGTTAGTGCGCACTCTTGAGGATTTAGGTGTAGATAACCTATTCGGTTATCCTGGCGGTGCTGTTTTAGATATTTATGATGCTCTTTTAGAGTCAAAGAAAATCAAGCATGTACTTGGTAGACATGAGCAGGGTGTTGCTCATGCAGCTGACGGATATGCCAGAGCTACAGGTAAGGTTGGAGTCTGTCTTGTTACCTCAGGCCCAGGTGCTACCAATACTGTAACCTCTATTGCAACTGCATACATGGATTCTATCCCTATGGTAGTGATTACCGGTCAGGTGGTTTCTCCTCTTATCGGTTCAGATGCCTTCCAGGAAGTTGATACTGTCGGTATCACCAGACCAATCGTAAAGCATTCATACCTGTGTCAGAGTGCCCTTGATATTCCAAAGTATATCAGACAGGCTTTCTATCTGGCTTCCTCTGGAAGACCTGGTCCTGTTGTTGTTGATATTCCAAAGGACTGTGTCCGTCCTTCTATGAAATTTGAATATCCTGAGATGAAGTCACCTGTAAAGATGCGTTCATATAATCCTACCAAACAGGGACACAAGGGACAGGTAAAGAGAGCAGCCAAGCTGCTGGCCGAGGCAAGCCATCCTGTACTTCTAATCGGTGGCGGTGCTCAGTTGTCAGGTGCAAAGGATGAAGTCCGTACCATTGCTCACAGATTCAATCTGCCGGTAACTTCTACTCTGATGGGATTAGGCGTTTATCCAAGCACTGACAAGCAGTTCCTGGGTATGCTCGGTATGCACGGAACCTTTGAGGCAAACAATGCAATGGACAAGGCTGATCTTGTATTTGCAGTCGGCTGTCGTTTTGATGATCGTGTAACCAACAACCTCTCCAAGTTCTGTCCTGCAGCAAAGATTATCCATATTGATATTGATCCTGCTTCAATTTCAAAGACTGTTGTTGCCGATATTCCAATTGTTGGTGATGCAAAGACTGTATTAGGCCAGTTTATCGATGTCTTTGATGAGTTCAAGCTTGTAGAAAATGCTTCTGCCATGAAACAGTGGTGGTCTCAGATTGGCAAGTGGAGAGAAGAGAAGTGTCTGGACTATACAGCTGACGGTAAAATTATTGAGCCTCAGCAGATTGTCGAGGCAGTTTACAAGGCTACTCACGGTGATGCAATTATTGCTACCGATGTTGGTCAGCATCAGATGTTTGCTGCTCTGTATTACAAGTTTGACGAACCACGTCATCTTTTAACCTCAGGCGGTCTGGGCACCATGGGCTATGGTTTCCCTGCAGCTGTTGGTGCTAAGGTTGGCTGCCCTGACAAGGAGGTCTGTCTGTTCACTGGTGACGGTTCATTCCAGATGAACGTTCAGGAGCTTTCAACCTGTCTTGAGTTTAATATCCCCATCAAGATTTTCATTTTTGATAATCATACCCTGGGTATGGTTCGTCAGTGGCAGAAGATGTTCTACAGAGGACATATCAGCTCTACCAACCTTAATTCAAATCCTGACTTTGTGGCTCTTGCAAAGGCATATGGTCATGAAGGTATCCGAGTAACTGATCCTAAGGAGCTTGAGGCTGCTGTGGAAAAGGCTCTGTCAATGAAGGACAAGCTGGTTATTGTTGATATTGCTTGTGATACCGATGCCAAGGTGCTTCCAATGCAGCAGATGGGCGGAAGTATGTCAGATATGTTCTTAGGTGAGGAATAGTCATGCGTCAGATCATTTCTATTTTGCTTGAAAACGAAGTTGGTGCTCTGTCCAGAGTGGTAGGACTCTTTTCTCAGAGAGGTTATAACATTGAGAATATTACTGCCGCTCCAACCGAGGATAAAACTTTATCCAGAATCACAATTCTTACAGAAGGTGACGGTTCTATCGTAGAACGTATTACCAAACAGTTGCATAAGCTGGTTAATGTCATTAAGGTATCTAGCCAGCAGGACAACTCAGTTGATATTGTTGAAAGAGAGATTCTTTTTGTCAAAGTGCAGGCAGTAGGTCACACTTTAAGAGAAGAAATCAAGACACTCTGTGATATTTTTAAAGCACAGATTGTTGATATCACACCTGAACTCTATATCCTCCAGTACGTGGATACCTCATTTGAGGTCGACAGATTCCTCAAGGCCGTGTCAGAACAGGCCGAAGTCGTCGAAACCGTGCGTTCCGGAGTGTGTGGAATATTTAGAGGCGAACATTCACTGCATTCATAGAAAACAGCTGAATTTACAGAAAAGCCTCGATATAAATCGAGGCTTATTTATAGGTGTGGAGCTGAAATAAAATAAATAACGGAGTTCAGCTCACAAACGTAAGAATGGTTATGGATAAAAAAGATTTTATTGAATACAAAAAAGATCTGCTTGGCAAGATTGATGCTCTGTATCAGAATCAGGAACTGTTCAAGGTAATAAATCTGCTTGAAAACTCCGATCTGGATTTTGACTTGTGTAATGAGCTGGTTAGAGCCTATATCAACGCTGCTAACAAAACCTCCGATCCTTACTCATTATTCGAGAAGGCTAATCTGCTTTTAGATCGCTTCTCTCTTGAGGGAAAGGATAATGCCAAGCATCAGTTCTACAGAGGTTATATCCTGTTTAAACAGGGACTGATTGAGGACAGTAAAATCAGATTTGAAAGAGCGCTTCGTTTTGCCTCAGTAAGTGACGGCAGACTTTTTGAACAGATAACCACCATGCTTGCAAATGTCAATTCAATGATTGAGCTTGCAGCCTTCAAAGGACAGAGTGACTCGAACAGAAAGCAGATCCTAGAGCATATACAGCAGAATTTTGGTGAATATCAGCATTTATGCTCTTTTGATAATGTTGAAATCTATAGAGTTCCTCCAACTGACAAGCATGACTACAATCTTCTGGTTAGCGTTGGACTGTCAGGAAAGGTTATCAAAGGCATTGATGGTGCTAAGGACGAATGTGTAGAGCTATGTTTTGCTTTGCCAAAGGATTACAAATTCAATCCTGAGTCCAAAAGCAATTTTGAAGTATTCCTGATGATTGAGGTCATTAAGCATCTGATTTCTACTAAGGATAACATCGGCTTTGGATATTATCTGGAGAAGGATACAGGTTTTAGCTCAAGAACTGCATTTAACGGAGCAATGCTGGTTGGTCTGGGTGATTACGAAAAGTCTCAGCAGATAATGGAACTCGGAAATGCAGAGCTTTCATTTTTAGAGCTTCTGCCTTTAAGACCAATGGAACTTAATTTTAGAAAGTCTCATTCAGCTCTGGAGCTGCTAGAACTTTTTAAGGAACGTCTGGTTATGATTACTCCATTTATCTCCACCCGTGATGATGTATGCAACGTGGTGCCTAAGATTTAACATACAGATTTTAAAAGAATAATTTTTTTACATTAGATAAATAGAAACAGACTATGGAAAAATTAAATGGTGCAAAGCAGGTTGTAAGAGTACTGGAAGATCTCGGTGTTGACCGTATTTTCGGATACCCTGGCGCAGCCGTTACAGATATTTATGATGAGCTTTTCGACTCTAAGATTGCTCATGTTTTAGCCCGCCATGAACAGGGCGCTGTGCATATGGCGGATGGTTTTGCCCGTTGTACCGGTAAGGTCGGTGTTGCTCTGGTAACATCAGGTCCAGGCGCAACAAATACAGTTACAGCCCTTGCAACTGCATATGGAGATTCAATTCCTCTGGTACTGATAACAGGCCAGGTAAGTACTGATCTGATTGGTACAGATGCCTTCCAGGAAGTTGATACTATGGGCGTAACCCGTCCGGTTGTTAAATACAGCTTCCTATGCAAGAAGCCTGAGGATATTGCCAAGAATATCCGCAAGGCCTTCTATATTGCTTCAACCGGCAGAAAAGGTCCTGTGGTTGTAGATATTCCAAAGAACTGTCAGAATCGTAGCTATCTGTTTGACTATGAAAAGAATTCAGATATATCAATACGCTCTTATAACCCTACCGTATTTGGACATAAGGGCCAGGTAAAAAGAGCTGCAGCTCAGCTTGCAAAGGCAAAACAGCCGGTTATGCTGTTAGGTGGTGGTGTAGTTCAGGGTGATGCTTCAGAGATAGCAGCAAAAATTGCAAGACGACTGAATTTCCCTGTGGTTTCAACTCTTATGGGAATTTCCTCCTATCCAACAACAGACCGTCAGTATCTTGGAATGATTGGTATGCATGGCCTTTATGAAGCTAATGAAACCATGCATAATTCCGATCTGATCTTTGCGGTTGGAACCAGATTTGCTGACAGAGCTACAAATATGGTGGCTAAATATTGTCCTAATGCAACAGTGGTTCATATAGATGTTGATCCTGCATCAATCTCAAAGACAGTCAGCGCCAATATTCCTATTGTTGGTGATGCCAGAACTGTTCTCACTCAGATTGACAAGGAGCTTGATGAGCAGGGAGTCAAAGAGCCTAATGATCTGTCCTTATGGTGGAAACAGATTGAAGAGTTCAAGAAAAAAGATTGCCTTAAGTATACAAGAAAAGAGGGCATGATTAGACCTCAGGAAGTAATTGAGACTATCAACAGAATTTCCAACGAGCTTAAACTGAATCCGGTGATAACCACCGATGTCGGTCAGCATCAGATGTTCTCAGCTCAGTACTTTGATTTTGAAACTCCAAGACATTTTATAACCTCTGGCGGTTTAGGCACTATGGGCGTAGGTCTTCCTGCTGCCATCGGAGCAAAATTTGCACTTCCTGATGCCAATGTATTCTGTATTACCGGAGACGGATCTTTCCAGATGAACATGCAGGAGCTTGCTGTCTGCAGAAAGTATAAGCTTCCTATTAAGATTTTTATCCTGGATAACTCTGTTTTAGGTATGGTCCGTCAGTTCCAGACTGTGTTCTATAAAGAACGTTACAGTGCCACCAATCTGGATGGCAATCCTGATTTTGTCAAACTTGTTGAGGCGTATGGCTTTAGGGGCATTAGAATTACTGATAATGACAAGCTTGAGTCAACTATCAGAGATGTTCTCATGGCAAAGGATGAATTCATACTGGTTGATATCATTACAGATACCAACACTAAGGTAATGCCATGGCTGAGAGCTAACGGTTCAATGATAGACATGATGTTGAATGAGGAGGAGAAATAAATGAGACACGTTATATCAATCTTGCTGGAAAACGAAGCCGGTGCCTTATCTCGTGTTGTAGGTTTATTCTCTCAGCGTGGATACAACATCGACGGTCTGACTGTAGCTCCTACTGATGATCCTACCTTATCCCGCTGTTCTATCCTGACTACAGGAGACAAGTGGGAAGCAGAACAGATTACCAAACAGCTGCATAAGCTAGTCTGTGTCTACCGTGTTTCAGCTTTATTAGAAGAGGCAGAAGGCGGAATTGAGCGCGAGATGGTACTCATAAAGGTTAATACACCAAACAAGAATGCTCGAGATGAGGTTAAAGGTCTGGCTGATATCTTTAATTCAAAGATTATAGATGTTAATGCGGAAATCTTTACCTTAGAGTTTGTCGGTAATTCATCAGAAATTGACAACTTTATTACCACAGTAGGCAAGCTTGTTGAAGTTCTTGAGGTAGTAAGATCCGGTGTAGTGGGAATAGCCAAGGGCAATCATTTCATGAAGCCTTAGAGCATTCTTTTGATTTGAATTAAAACAAAGGAGAGGATCTTGATCCTCTCTTAAAACATCTCTTCAGGTATTTTTTAACCTGTCTTACCTAGTTCTTGTCATTAACTGCCAGACTGTCTTTAGCCTCATTTGGAATCATTTCCATGGTATTTCCCTCTATGGTCAGTACATTACTATCCTGTAACTTTACATAGTGAGAGCCTGCTGTATTAAAGTTTGCAAGTTTGTTCTTCAGATTTCCTCTGCCGGCATACAGAAGATTCTGCAGTTCAAGAAGACTCTTCTGCTGTTTGTCGGAACTGCTTAAGACGGCAGCCATCTTCTCCTCAATGGTAGAGAATTTTTTCCAGATGTCCTGCGCTGTTCTGATGAGCTCTCCGATATTTTCTGTCTGCTCAGACATCATCCACAGATTGGATACTACACGTAGGGCAGGTAGCAGTGATGAAGGAGACACCAGGTAGATTCTGTTTCTGGCTGCTTCATTGTACAGTCCTGAATCTGTCTTTAGTGCATCGTAAAGAGCTCCATCCAAAGGTACAAACATAAAGACAAAAGAAGGGCAGTTTAAGGTCTTCCTGTAATCATCACAGTATCTTTTAGCCTTAAGTTCATTAACATGTTTTCTAACTGAGGCAATATGTGCTTTGAGGTGATTATCCTTTTCAGCTTTGTCCTGTGCATTGATGAAATTTGTATAGGCTGTAAGAGAACATTTTGCATCAATTACTATACAGTGATTATCTGGCAGATAAACTACCGCATCAGGACGACCGGTATGATTTATGTCATTGCTGTCTGGTTTTACAGCCACTTCTCGTTCGTAATCTCTGCCTTTTTCAAGTCCAGAGCTTTCCAAAACCCTTTCAAGTTGAAGTTCTCCCCAGATACCTTGAGTCTTTACGCCAGAGCGAAGTGCATTAGTCAGTTCCTGTGCCTGATTTGACAAAGTCAAAGAGGATTCCTGCAGATTCTTAAGCTCATTTTCAAAAGCACCAACTCTTTTTTCCTGCTGGGCATGATTATCGTTGACCATCTGCTTGAATTTATCAAGCTCTTCTCTTAATGGCTTTACAATGTTCTCAAGATTAGACTGAGAGTGCCTGCTCAGATCTTCTGTTCCATTCTTTACGAATTTCTCGGAGAGAGCGGTTAGCTGTTCTTCTAACTTCTGCTTTGAAAGGTTATAGGTTTCCTCAATCTTCTGATAGAGTAGTCTGTCTGAATCAATCTTGGCTTCAAGAACCTTGTTTTTTGTTATGAGCTCTTCCTTTTGTGTGTTGAGTTCTAGCTTTTCTTCAAGTGTGGCTGTGATCTTATCGGAGATTTCCTGGTAGTTTCTGATCAGAGTTTCATTCTGTGTTGAGAGATCTTTATTCTGATCCTCTAGGTTTCTGATGTTATTCTGGAGATCGGCAACATTCTTTTCTAAAAGTCTTATTTTCTCGGCGCCAAGTGACATCTGTGAACTTAATGCGCTGTTATCGGACAGACACTTCTGATACTGGAGATTAAGATTAACAAAGTTCCTATCACTCTCCTCACTTCTGAGTTTGAGATTATCGAACTCTGAATTTTTCTGATTTAGGCCGTTGTTAAGATCCATAACTGCTTTGTTCAGTTCCTGATTGGTCTTATCAAGCTCAGTTGCCTTTTTGCTCAGATCGGAGTTTCGGAGATAAAAGTAAATTGATGTAATCAAGAGTAGACCAATGATAGCCACGAAGATTATCGGGTTATTTAAGATAAAATCCATTGTAAAATCAAGTACCTGTGACATTCTTTAAATATTGTTTTGTTTTTTAATGTATAGGGTTACCACATGCGTAGTAGTACTGTATCTATGATACCACGAACACAAAAATGCGCGTTTAAAACGCGCATTCTCTTTAAATATCTATGGCCATTTCGTTTTCCACTCTGACCAGATAATCATGTATTTCTATCTGCGAGCGGATCTGTTTTTCGTTCGGACCAGCCTGAACGTAGTTGTTAACCTGATCTGCATCAACAATTCTGGCTTTTCGATTATCCTTCTGCTGCAGTATCAAAATAGCTTTGATCCTCTCCTTTAGATCAGGATCGAGAATTTTGGTTCCAACTTCTATTCTCAGATCAAGATTTCGTCTCATCCAGTCTGCGGAACTGATATAAAGCTCATCATTTCCTCCGTTATTAAACAGCATGACGCGAGGGTGCTCAAGGAAGCGATCGACAATCGAAGTGATATAGATGTTTTCTGACAGTCCTGGAACTCCTGCCTTTATTGAGCACATGCCTCTGACGATACCTCTGATTTTAACTCCGGCCTGACTTGCCTCGTAAAGCTTTTCAATCAGGTCAATATCTACAAGGGCATTGACTTTAAAGTTGATGGCGGCCTCTTTTCCTTCTTTTGCAAACTTGATCTCTCGGTCAATCATGGACGCGATTTTTTCACGAGCATTCAGAGGTGAAACCAGAAGGTTGTTGAATACTGGTCGAGTGTATGGGTATTCAATAAATCTGAATACATCGTTTACTTCGGAAGTTACCTTCTCGTTTGCAGTGAACAGTGCAAAGTCGGTATAGATTTTTGCTGTCTTTTCGTTGAAGTTACCGGTACCGATATGTGCATAGTGGATTATCTTATCCCCTTCATGTCTGGTAACGAGACACAGTTTTGAATGGATCTTGAGGGTTGGCAGTCCGAATAGGACCTTAACACCAGCCTGTGTCAGGAAGGAGGCCCATTTAACATTGTTTGCCTCATCGAATCTTGCCTTAAGTTCAACCACTACGGTAACCGATTTTCCGTTGTTGGCAGCATGCATCAGCGAGTTGATAACACGGCTGTTGCTGGCTACTCGATAGATGTTGATCTTAATGGAGCTTACCTTTGGATCATAAGAGGCGTAACGCAGAAACTCTGTGAAATAGTCAAATGAATAGTATGGATAGTAAAGTAGTACATCCTTTTTAGCTATGGCCTCAAATGGAGTAATTGCGGTCTCAAACTGAATTGACTTGATCTCACTGAGGCTTGGGTTTTCCATGTCATCGCTGCCAATGCTTGGGAAGGATAGGAAATCCTTGAAGTTGTGGTAGCGGTTTCCTGGCATCATGGAGTCAATGGCAGACATCTTAAGCTCGCTTGCCATGAATCTGACCATATCCTCTGGCATTGCGGCATCATATGAAAAACGAACCGGCATTGCGTTAAGTCTCTGTTTAAGAGCCTCTGACATGTTCTCTAAAACCGAGCGATCGATATTACCCAAGAGATCGTATTCAGCATCACGGTTCATTTTAATCGAATAGGCTTCAATATTGTCGTATTCGTAAAGACCGCGGAAGATCATCTCCATGCCTACACGGATGACGTCATCGAGGAACATGAAGACGACGCTGTTATCTTCAGATGGCATACGGATAAAACGAGGAATCTTGTCTGTTGGAATTTCAATTAGGGCATGATATTCACTGGTACTGTTTGAAAGCTTTACCAAAAGATAGGTAAACTCATCCTTTAAGAACGATACCAGATCGGTTTCTGCATCAATGATTACAGGATTGATATGTTTTAAAACATGATGCTTGAAATAGGAGGATACCCAGTCTTTCTGGTCCTGGGTAATAGAATCCTGATCTCTCATCAGAATATTATGCTTGGAGAGTTCCTCGAGCAAATCTGAATAGATGCTGTTAAGAGTTCTCTGATATTTGTTTGCTTCATTCTGAACCTGACGCAGAAGGTTTACAGCAGCCTCGTTTTCTCCCTGTGCATTATTGATGATTACCTGTCTTTTAAGTTCAGCTACTCGCACTTTGAAGAATTCGTCAAGGTTACTGGAATAAATACCTAAAAATCTGACTCTTTCGATTAATGGAACAGAAGGATCTGCTGCCTCCTGTAGAACTCTTCCGTTAAATGAAAGCCAGGATAGTTCCTTTGGAACAAATTTATCTATCATGTCCGCCTCTTATTTTCATATCACCTAATAGACAAGTATAGTTAGTGGAGTGCAGGTTTGTGAATTTGTTGTGTGACAATTTCGGAAAGTCATAACATCTAATATCTGTTTTTTTTGATGAAAGACAAAAAAGTCAAAGAAATCAGACAAAAAACTACTATCTGTTGAATCAATCCAAAATTAAGTTTCTAGTCTTTGAGAGAATCTTTGGTTTTTGAGAGTTTCTCAAACACATTGTTGTTAAACGCAATGTCAAAAAGATACTGCTTGGCGTTTTCATCTCCAAGTTTTGCTGACTCTTTGAGCAGATCTGCGCCGATTGCGAAGGTTTTTTCATTGTTGCAGAATAGTCTGCCCATGATGTAATAACCTGTTTTTAGGCCCAGAAGATTAGTTACTCTGCGAGACCAGTACGCACCATCATTTATAAGATCTTCAGAATAGAACTGACGGGCGATTTTTGCAGATACCGTTCCTCTTGAAACAAAGTAATTGAGATATTCCTGATGTCCTTCGCTAACAGCCTTCTGAATACACATTTCATATATAAGGTTGGTATTAACCTTCTGATATTCATAAGGCTTGACCTCGTATTCGAGAACTGATGAATCTTCAAGCTCTGGCAGGGCTGTATTTTTGTCAAAATCATCTGTCTGAAGAGAGGATACGTACATACGTACAACTTTTGGGGCTGCACTCATATCTCCGGTTGTACATTTTTTTGCGTATTCGGTGAAGGTTTCTTCTGCTTTTGAAGAATATTCCTGCTTTTCTTCAACTGGCACCACTATCTTTTCTGCTGTTTCATCCTCTAAGGCACAGCCATTGAGGACAACAGAAAATACCATAGACAAAAGCAGGAATGACTTTTTCACAGGTTCTATTCCTGTGGTAGCTCGAAATTATCAACCTGGCTGTTAGCAGGAAGAGTCTGCGAGCCGGCTTCAAAGCCGGATGGACGCTTGAAGTCACCTGACATGTCCACAAGAGTGTTGTTCTGGAAGAGTAAAACCAGGTTCTTGATTTCAGGATCGCTCCAGCCCTCACGTTTGAAGGCTGTGTAGTACCAGCGTGATTTATCAAAAGGATCAACCAGCATAGGAGCTCCTAGAACATATCTTACCTGTTCTGATGACATTCCATATGAAAGGTTATTAACAAGATCCTGATCAACATAGTTACCCTGATTAAGATCTGCTCTATATGCACATGAAGATACAAAAGGTACACAGGCACAGATTGCAGCCTTGCATAAAAATTTATTTAACTTCATAAAAAAATCCTTTTTTTAAAAGAAATTGTAGCAAAAAAGAGTATGTATCTGATTTTATTTTTATTTATTTTTTTATTTTTTTTAGATATTGCTCTTGAAATCAAAAAAGTCGATCCCCATCTTAGTTGTAACGTTAAATTAACAACAATTTTAAGAGAAAAAAATGCAGACTGAAGAAACTCAGATGAAACAGGCTTTTGAGAATGCTCAGAATCTTGATGATTCTCAGAATATTGAAGAAATAGAAACTGAAAACGTTGAGGCTCAGAATGATGTTGAACCAGAGGCTGAAAATGCATCTGAGGAAAATCAGGGCTCAACCTTTGATGTTAAAGAAATTCTTGCTGAGAATGAGCAGTTAAGATTACAGATTTCTGCTTTGGAAACTAAGCACAAGGACGAGATTGACCGTTTGGTTCGTGCTGTTGCCGAAACCGAAAATCAGAAAAAACGTATCGAAGCCGATGTTGAGCGCGAAAGAAAATTCGGTAATGAGAAGCTTCTAAAAGCTCTGATTCCTGTTGTAGATTCACTGGAGTTAGCACTGCAGCATACTGATCCGAACAATGAAGCTGTTAAGCCTACTATTGAAGGTGTACAGAACACAGTTACTCTTTTATTAAAGGAGCTTTCAAAGTTTGGTGTTACCGCTGTAGATCCATTAAATCAGCCTTTTGATCCAAATCTTCATCAGGCAATTTCAATGGCTCCTTCAAACGAGGTAGAAGCTAACAAGGTAATGTCTGTTATGCAGAAAGGTTACACACTGAATGGAAGAGTTGTAAGACCTGCAATGGTTATTGTATCCAGAGGCGCTCCTCAGGAGGCTCCTGCCGGGGATGAAAAAAATACAATAAATATTGAAGCATAGTCTTGAAAATAAAATATTAGACTCCATTTAGTAATACAGATAGATAAACGTCAATTAGTGACACAAAGATTTTGAAATAGAGGAAATCCAAAATGGGTAAAATTATTGGTATTGACTTAGGTACTACTAACTCATGCGTTGCTGTGTTAGATGGTGACAAGGTTAGAGTATTAGAGAATTCAGAAGGTCGTCGTACAACTCCATCAATCGTAGCTTATGCTAAAGATGGAGAGATTATTGTTGGTGATGCAGCAAAGCGTCAGGCTGTAACCAATCCAAAGAACACATTATTTGCTATCAAGCGTTTAATCGGTCGTCGTTATGACGATGCCGAGGTTCAGCGTGATGTTGGTATCATGCCTTTCAAGATCACCAAGGCTGATAACGGTGATGCCTGGGTAGAGGTTGATGACAAGAAGTTAGCTCCTCCTCAGATTTCAGCTGAAGTTTTAAAGAAGATGAAGAAGACTGCAGAGGATATTCTTGGTGAAGAAGTTACTGAAGCAGTTATTACCTGTCCTGCATACTTCAATGATTCTCAGCGTCAGGCAACCAAGGATGCCGGCCGTATTGCTGGTTTAAATGTTAAGCGTATTATCAACGAGCCTACTGCTGCAGCTATTGCTTACGGTGAGGATAAGGCTAAGGGCGAGCAGAAGATTGCTGTTTACGACTTAGGTGGTGGTACATTCGATATTTCAATTATTGATATCGATGAGTTAGACGGTGAGAAGACTTTCGAAGTATTAGCAACCAACGGTGATACTCACTTAGGTGGTGAGGATTTCGATAACCGCATCGTTGATTACCTGATCGATGAGTTCAAGGCTGAGCAGGGAGTTGATTTACGTGCTGATCCATTAGCTTTACAGCGTTTAAAGGAAGCAGCAGAAAAGGCTAAGATTGAGCTTTCATCATCACAGCAGACCGATGTAAACCTACCATACATTACTGCTGATGCAACTGGCCCTAAGCACATGAACATCAAGATTACACGTTCAAAGCTTGAGTCATTAGTAGAAGATTTAGTAAACAGAACCTTAGACCCAGTTAAGACTGCTCTGTCAGACGCTGGTCTGTCACCTTCAGAGGTTAACGACGTTATCCTTGTTGGCGGTCAGTCACGTATGCCTATGGTTCAGAAGCTTGTTGCTGATTTCTTCGGTAAGGATCCTCGTAAGGATGTTAACCCAGATGAGGCTGTTGCTATCGGTGCAGCTATTCAGGGTGGCGTTCTGACTGGTGATAAGAAAGACGTTCTTCTGTTAGACGTAACTCCTCTATCATTAGGTATTGAGACTCTTGGCGGTGTTATGACTACTCTGATTGAGAAGAACACAACCATTCCTACTAAGAAGTCACAGGTATTCTCAACTGCTGAAGATAATCAGCCTGCAGTAACCATTCACGTTCTACAGGGTGAGAGAAAGAGAGCTGCTGACAACAAGTCACTTGGTCAGTTCAACCTTGAAGGCATTGAGCCTCAGCCACGTGGAATGGCACAGATTGAAGTTACCTTCGATATCGATGCTGACGGTTTAATCCACGTATCAGCTAAGGATAAGAAGACCGGTAAAGAGCAGAAGATTACCATTAAGTCATCTTCAGGTCTGTCTGATGAGGATATCAAACGTATGGTTCGTGAGGCTGAAGAGCATTCTGCTGAAGATAAGAAGTTCGAGGAACTTGCTGCTGCACGTAACCGTGCTGATTCAACTGCTCACCAGATCAAGAAACAGATGTCTGATTTAGGTGATAAGGTATCAGATGCTGATAAGACAAAGATCAACAAGGCTTTAGGTGATCTTGAGATGGCATCTCGCGGTGATGACAAGGAGAAGATTGAGCAGGCTGAGAAGGCAGTGCTAGAGGCTGCAGCAGTTCTAATGCAGGCTGGTCAGGCACAGGCTCAGGCTCAGCAGCAGACACAGCAGTCTTCACAGCAGTCAAGCGGTGCTAATAAGGAAGACGATGTCGTTGATGCTGAATTTGAAGAAGTAAAAGACGACAACAAGTAATTAGTACTTAGTTTTTCCTAAAAAGGTGGGTGATTTTATCATCTGCCTTTTTGTCAATTTAAGAGGATGATATGGCTTCCAAACGTGATTACTATGAAGTGCTAGGTGTAGAAAAAGGCGCTGATGATGCTGCTATCAAACGTGCCTTTAAGCGTTTAGCTATTAAGTATCACCCTGATAGAAACAAGGATCCTGATGCTGGTGAGAAGTTCCGTGAAATTAACGAAGCTTACCAGGTCCTTTCAGATCCTCAGAAGCGTGCTGCTTATGATCAGTATGGTTTTGCTGGTGCAGACGGCTCTCAGGCCGGTGGCGGTAATCCATTCGGAGCAGGCGGTGCTGACTTTTCTGACATGTTCGGTGATATCTTTGGTGATATTTTCGGTGCTGGAAGAGGTGGTTTTGGCTCCCGTTCCTCAGGTCCACGTGAAATCCGCGGAAGAGATCTTCGTGCAAGAATCACTATTACTCTTGAAGAGGCTGTTAAAGGCTGCAAGAAGAAGCTTAACGTTAAAACCTATGTTAAGTGTGATACCTGTGGAGGCTCAGGCTTAGGTAAGAACGGTAAGAAAGAGACCTGTCCTCACTGTCATGGTCAGGGCCAGATCTTCATGCGTCAGGGCTTCATGCAGGTTTCTCAGACCTGTCCTCACTGTAATGGTTCTGGATATGTTATTACAGATGGCTGTAAGTCATGTTCTGGCACAGGTCGTGTATTAAAGTCTAAGACTCTTGAAGTGGATATTGCTGCAGGTGTTGATACCGGTGACCGTATTCGTCTTACCGGCGAAGGCGAGGCCGGTCTGAATGGTGCCCCTGCAGGTGATTTGTATGTTGTTATCGAGGTTAAGGATCATGAAATCTTTACCCGTGATGGCAACGATCTGTACTGTGAGGTTCCAATCAGCTTTACTACAGCTGCTCTTGGTGGAAAGGTTGAGGTTCCTACACTTGAAGGTGCTGTTAATATCAGTATCAGACCTGAGACTCAGACTGGAATTATGATGAGAATCCCTGGTAAGGGGGTTAAGTCCTACAACTCATCTTTCAAGGGTAATCTGTACTGCAAGATTGTAGTTGAAACTCCTATTAATCTGACCGCTCATCAGAAAGAGCTGCTTAAAGAATTTGAAGCTTCCCTAAATGGTGAAGATAAGGATTCAAAGGACAGCAAGGATGACAAGTCATCTAAAGATGAAAAGAGTGCAAAGAAAAGATCTGAAAGCGCAGCGAGGCACAAACCAAAATCGGAAGGCTTCATAAAAGGCGTAAAGAAGTTCTTTGATGATCTTTCAAGCTAAAAGAATGGTGATTTTTGTCAAAGCAGACTTAAATCACTGTTGATTGAAAGTCCACAAAAGTGTATATTTTTACGTACAGAATGGCGCCTAATTTGAAAATTAGGCGTTGTTTTTTTTACCCTGAATTCTATGTCGATACCCTTGTTATTTAAGGGGATCGTAAACAAAAAAAACGTCGGTATTAAATATAAAACCGTTGTTAATAACTGTTAAAAAACAGGTAAACGTTCGCTCAGACAGGCTTTAACTTTAAGCTTTTTACTAAAGAGCATAGTTTCAGACTTACATATTCTCTGATACAAGGATTTGATCGTTTGCCTTAGTTACACGCTTTAATTTTATATAGAGGATTTGCATATGGATCAGACTCCAATGACTCCACGCGGTGAAGAGCTTTTAAGACAAGAGTTGGTTCGTTTGAAGACTGTTGAGCGTCCACGTATTGTTGCAGCTATTGCTGAGGCTAGAAGCCATGGTGATTTAAGTGAGAACGCCGAGTACGATGCTGCTAAGGAAGAACAGGGCATGTGTGAGGCAAGAATCAAGGATATTGAAGGTAAGATTGCATCTGCCAATGTTATTGACGTTACCAAGCTTAAGAATCCTACTGGCGGCAAGCTGAAGGTTATTTTCGGTTCAACTGTAACTCTTGTTGACGTGGATACAGATAAGGAAATCACTTACAAGATCGTAGGTGAGGACGAGGCAGACATTAACTCAAATCTTATTTCTTACAAGACCCCTATTGCAAAGGGCTTACTTGGCAAGCAGGAAGAGGATGAGATTGAGATTAAGATTCCTAAAGGAACCATCTGCTACGAAGTTGTTAAGGTTGAATATATCTAAGAGACCTTTAGATTTAACCAATAAAAAAGGATCCTCAGGATCCTTTTTTTTAAGAGTAACTTACTGTTAGCGAGGAAGAATGAATCTGCTGTCATCCTTTCTCTGGCGGAAAAGAACAGCAATTCTGCCAACCAGGCTTACAAGCTCTGCATTTACAGTCTTAGCTGCGGTTTCAGCCTGTTCTTTACGGCCTTCCCCTGCATTTAACTTTACTTTGATAAGCTCATGATGCTCAATGCTTGAGTCGATCTCTTTTAGAACATTCTCTGAAAGACCGTCGTTACCTAACATAACAACTGGCTTTAACTGGTGAGCCTGAGCCTTTAAGAACTGGCGCTGATGTGAATTTAGTGACATCTTAATCCTCTATAAAAATCTGCAAAATGTACTGTTGGATTGTATTCAACAGCATTCGTACAGAGTTTTCAGACCACCTAAAATGAAAACTCTGGAGTAAACCTATTGTTTGTAGGATCTCAGTTTTCACTGAGAACAATTATCGAGATAATTTTACTAAACTGTAATATATTTTTATCTCTACAGTCGATTCTTGGCTTTTTATTGATTATAAAGCTGTACAGATTGTATAATATTCAAAAGATATAAACAATTAAATTAATATAATCAAGGATCCTAAATTTAATGCCAGCAAAAAAACGTACTGCCAGTCAATCTAGGTGGTTACATGAGCACTTTTCAGATCCATATGTAAAACAGGCTCATAAGCTTGGTCTTCGCTCAAGAGCATCATTCAAATTAGAAGAACTGCAGAAAAAAGATCGACTGATTCGTCAGGGAAATATTGTTGTTGATTTAGGCGCAGCACCTGGCGGTTGGTCAGAATATGCAGTCAAGTGTATTGGTGAAAACGGAAGAGTTATCGCTATGGATATTCTTCCTATCCGTCCTATCCGTAATGTTCAATTCCTGCAGGGTGATTTCCGTGATGAGGAAGTATTCAAGACTCTGTATTCCATGATCGGTGTCGGTGCAGATGTTGTTCTGTCAGATATGGCTCCAAATATGTCTGGTACCGTGGGAATCGATCAGCCTCGTGCAATGTATCTGTCGGAGCTTGCTTTGGATATGGCAAGACGTGTGCTGAAAATAGGCGGCACTTTTGTAGTGAAGGTATTCCAGGGAGTAGGTTCTCAGGAATATTTAAAGGAACTGCACAACGATTTTACAACTGTAAAAGTTAGAAAGCCTGATGCTTCAAGAGACCGTTCTCGCGAGGTATATATGGTTGCAACCGGGTTTAAAGGTCATCCTCTGAACGGAGTGGCTCCTGGTGAAGAGAACATTGAAGATCTTCCTGAAGAAGATTTGGAGTAAGTGAGATATATGACAAAAAATCTTATATTGTGGTTGGTGATTGCTGTGATTCTGATGACTCTGTTTGAGTCTTTCAGCACCCCAGACAACTCAGGCCAGTTACAGGATTACACTACCTTCGTAAGAGAGGTGCAGTCCGATCAAATTGCTCAGGCAACCTTTGATGGCAAGGTAATCAACGGTATTAAGACAAACGGTCAGAAGTTTGTAACTGTAATGCCAATTTCAGATCCTGCCATTATTGATACCCTTTTAAGCCACAATGTCCGTACCTCTGGTACCAAGCCAGAAGAGCAGAGTACACTGTTTGCCATCTTTATAAGCTGGTTCCCAATGATTCTGCTGATTGCTGTCTGGATTTTCTTTATGAGACAGATGCAGGGAGGATCAAAGGGCAATCCTCTGTCATTCGGTAAGTCAAAGGCTAAGCTTCTTTCTGAAAATCAGATTAAGACCACTTTCTCAGATGTTGCCGGCTGTGATGAGGCAAAGGAAGATGTGGTTGAGCTTGTTGATTTCTTAAAGGATCCTACAAAATACTCAAAGCTTGGCGGTAGAATCCCTCGCGGTGTCCTGATGGTAGGTCCTCCTGGAACAGGTAAGACTCTTTTGGCAAGAGCAATTGCAGGTGAGGCCAAGGTTCCATTTTTCTCAATCTCCGGTTCCGACTTCGTTGAGATGTTCGTGGGTGTTGGTGCTTCACGTGTTAGAGATATGTTTGCTCAGGCTAAGAAAAATGCACCCTGCATTATCTTCATCGACGAAATTGATGCTGTAGGAAGAAAGCGTGGAGTAGGCATGGGCGGTGGTCACGATGAACGTGAACAGACGCTGAATCAGCTGCTGGTTGAAATGGATGGTTTTGAAGGATTCGAGGCAGTGATTATCATTGCAGCAACTAACCGTCCTGATGTTCTTGATCCTGCTTTATTAAGACCTGGCCGTTTTGACCGTCAGGTGGTTGTTGGTCTTCCAGATGTAAGAGGCCGTGAGCAGATCCTGAATGTCCATGTTAAGAAGGTTCCTCTGGCAAAGGATGTTGATACAGCAACTATTGCTCGTGGTACTCCTGGTTTCTCTGGTGCTGAACTTGCAAACCTGGTTAATGAGGCAGCTTTAGGCGCAGCCCGTCACAATAAGCGTGTTGTTTCAATGCAGGAATTTGAAGAGGCTAAGGATAAGCTGCTGATGGGCGCAGAGCGTCGTTCAATGGCTATGAATGAGCATGAAAAGATCAATACTGCATACCATGAGGCAGGACATGCCATAGTAGGCAAACTGGTGCCTGAACACGATCCTGTTTACAAAGTGTCTATTATTCCTAGAGGAAGAGCTTTAGGTGTAACTATGTATCTTCCTGAGCAGGATAGGGTTTCGCAGAGCAGACGCGGTCTTCTTTCAAACATTTCAACTCTGTTTGCAGGCAGAATTGCAGAGGAGATGATGTTTGGTGCTGATGCGGTTACCACTGGTGCATCAAATGACATCGAAAGAGCAACTATGATTGCACGAAACATGGTTACTCGCTGGGGCTTCTCAAAGAAACTTGCACCTATGCAGTATGAAAAGGATAACGAAGGTTCTGCTTATCTGGGCGGTTCTTCATCTTCAATGGTAGCGATGTCAGATAAGACTGCAGCAATAATTGATGAGGAAGTAACTGAGATTATCAATAGCTGCTATCAGAAGGCAGTTGAGCTGTTAGAGGCAAACAAGGATATTTTAGAGAACATGAAAGATGCTCTTTTAAAATATGAAACTATCGATGCAGACCAGATTGATGATCTGATGAACCGTCGTGAAGTACGAGCTCCTGCAAAACATGATGACAAGTCATCAGCAGGCCCTGATGATAATGAGAATAAGTCAGAGGATAAAACATCTGAAAACGATAATTCCTCTGAGAATGCTCAGAAAACTTTAGAGAACGACGATGTAACAACTGATTCTGAGGATAAGTCACAGGATTCATCAGAAAAAGAAGATAAGTAAATAATTAGAATCTAAACTTAGACTGTATAGATTGTATTAATCTGTTAAATCTCACCGTAATACCTTTAAATATGTATTGCGGTGTTTGTCTAAGATAATGATTTTTTTTGACAAAACCACATAAGGAATTGCATGAAACTTAAACTACCGCAGAATAAGAGCTTAGACCTTAGTTTTACCAAGGTAATGGGTACAATTGTTCTATATCCGGAGGACTCCAGATCAATAGAAGAAATTGTTGAACTTGCTCATTCCTTTGTTAGGTCCGGTGCCGAGCTTTTAGAGGTTGGAACAAAGAAAACCGATTTCAACCTTGATGATGTAGATGAGTCCAGAGTCTGCTGTGTTGTTGAGGCTTTAATCAAGGAACTGTCTGTTCCAATTGCCGTAAACTCTGACAATCCAAGTGTGATCATCAACGCCATTAAGCTTGGTGTTTCTATGATTATTACTTCAAGCGGACTTGATTCTGAAGAGGCAATCAAGGCCTTCAAGGAGTCTGAGGCTGTTGTGTGCATTCACTGTGAACCTTCTGAAAGAGTAGATGATGATACAGATGTGGTATCTCTGATATCTGAGTTCTTCTATTCAAAGATTGATTCGCTGTTAAATTCAGGTATTGCCAGAAAAAGAATTGTTATAGATCCTTCTATTATCAATGCTTCGGTTAATTCAAAGCTAAGACTTATTGGAAGACTCGAATCTTTCAGAAGTTTTGCTCTGCCAATCTGTGTGGGCATTCCTCGTCAGCTTCCTCTAGAAGATGTTCTGTTAAAGGAGAATCGAACACTTTCTCTTACTGCAGCGGTTTTCTGTGCTTCAGACAAGGCTGTGCAGATTATAAGAACTACTGATGTAAGTGAAATTGCAATTGCTATTGGTTTCTGGCAGGTTATGTCAGCAAAAACCAAGCCCTATCGATTATCTAAGTCAATTGTCAGAAGATTGAGAACTCTCAGAGACGCAATTCGTGGTTTAGGTAAAAAATAATCACATTACTAAAAGAGAAAATTAAAAATGAAAAGAAAATATTTTGGAACTGACGGCGTTAGAGGTCGTGTGGGTCAGTTTCCTATTACCCCTGATTTTGCTGTTAAATTAGGTCTTGCTGCTGGTAAAGTATTAGGAAAAAAGAAAGGCGGAAAGGTTATTATCGGTAAAGATACCCGTCTTTCTGGCTATATGCTGGAGGCGGCTTTGGAGTCTGGTTTTTCAGCCGGTGGTATGTCCCCAGTTATGTTAGGCCCTATGCCAACTCCTGCTGTAGCTCATCTGACCAGAGCTTTCAGAGCTGATCTTGGTGTAGTGATCAGTGCTTCCCATAATCCTTATTTTGATAACGGTATTAAATTCTTCTCAGGTCAGGGTACCAAGCTTCCAGATGAAATTGAGCTTGAGATTGAAAAGTATCTTGATCAGGATTCAATAGAGCTTGCTGCAGCTTCAGATTTTGGTCGTGCCTATCGACAGGAAGATGCACAGGGCCGTTATATTGAGTACTGCAAGTCAACCTTCGCAAGTCAGTTCAGTCTTGAAGGGTTAAAGATCGTTCTAGACTGTGCCAACGGCGCAACCTATCATATCGCTCCATCTGTATTCAGAGAATTAGGTGCTGAAGTAATTACAATAGGTGATGCTCCTAACGGTATCAACATTAATGATGATGTTGGTTCAACTCATCCTCAGGCTCTGGTTGCCAAGGTTTTAGCTACCAAGGCTGATCTTGGTATTGCTTTTGATGGTGACGGCGACCGTGTCCTGATGTGCGATAAGCACGGTGTTCTACGTGACGGTGACAACCTGCTTTACATCATTGCCAAGGATACTCAGAAGAGAAATCGTCTGAATGGCGGTGTCGTCGGTACTCTGATGACAAATCTTGGACTTGAGCTAGCCTTAAAGCGCGAGAACATTGAGTTCTGCAGAGCTAAGGTTGGTGACCGTTATGTGATGGAACAGCTTTTGGAGAGAAAGTGGAATCTTGGCGGAGAAAACAGCGGGCATATCATTTCGCTTCATCATGCAACCACCGGTGACGGTATCGTATCCGCTCTTCAGGTCTTAAAGGCATGTATGTATGCTCAGAAAGATATTGAGGAGCTATCAGAAGGACTTGTAATGTTCCCTCAGGAGCTGATTAATGTTCGTCTGACCGCAGGAATTGATGTAACCTCAGATGAACTGGTTATGAAGGAAGTTAAGGCTGTTGAACAGGAATTAGGTTCCACCGGTCGAGTTCTTCTGAGAAAATCAGGAACAGAACCTTTGGTTAGAGTGATGGTTGAAGGTGAGGACCGAGATGATGTTCGATCAAAGGCCCAGAGAATTGCCGATGTAATCATTCGTCAGTCTGACAATTAAAAGTTCTTGAATTTGTTTTAATAAACTTGTATCATTTTGCAGTCTAAATGTACGCAAAATAGGGTGCGTTATTATTATGTTGTATCAAGTTTTAATCGTTTTACTACTTTTAATCGCAATTGCGATGATTTCATTGATTTTAGTTCAGCAGGGTAAGGGCGCTGGAATGGGTGCTTCTTTCGGTGCTGGTGCTTCAAATACAGTTTTCGGATCTGTTGGTTCAGGTAACTTCCTAACCCGTTCTACCTGGTTTTTAATTGTTCTGTTCTTTGGTGTTTGCTTAGCTTTAGGATATTTACAGAAGGCTCAGCATGAAGAGACTTCAAACTTCTCAAACATCGGGGAGGCTCCTGCAGCTGAAGTTGTTGAGTCAGCTCCTGCTGTTACTACCGATGCTCCTGTTGTTGAGACTGATGCACCTGCAGTTAAGACAGAGGACAATGCATCTAAGACAGATGCTCCTGTAGTTTCAGATAAGAAATAATATTAAATCTGATTTGATTTTAGAAAATGGCCTTCGGGCCATTTTTTATGGCCACTTTTTGTTGAATATAAAGTGAGTGGTAGGTGTTATTACTTCATCTAAAGGCATATCCCAGCTTTCTGTTGGAACATTTTCTATAAGCTGAAAGTCATAGGCGACACCAATTAAAAGACACTCGGCTGATACTTTTTTCAGCATTCTGTCGTAAAAGCCTCCACCCATTCCCATTCTGTTTCCTCTTTTATCAAAGGCGACAAGCGGTACAACGATTGCATCAATTAAATCTGGTCGGATAAGATTTTCCTGTTTATTTTCTGGTTCGAGAATATGAAATCTATTCTCTATTAGAGGATCTCCCTTTTTAAAGGAATAAAAATCCATACTGCCTTTTACATTGATATTGATGTATGGAAGGATCAGATCATGAGCGTCTAGAAGATAGTCATTCAGTGGGGCGGTAGAGATCTCTCCTCCAGTGCTGATATAAGAGGCAACAATCTTTTTGCTGCTGAAGAACTCATGTCCTCTAAGAACTTTCACGATATTGAGTCCCGCCTGAAATGAATCTTCAACAGGAATAACTCGTCTCTGCTTAAGAATATCCTGACGGATTTTTTTTCTGAATTCTTTATTGCCTCTGTATTCTGCCATTTTCAGTCTTCTTTAATTCTGCTTTCATTTTTAATATTTTTCTGGTTGCCTGATTTATAAAAGGAGTGTCAGACTCTAAGAATTCCAAAAGATTGCTTTCGGAATCAAGAGCTGTAAGAATTGCTGCCTGAAAAGGGGAAATACCAGGATTATCTCTAAGCATTTTAGAAATTTTATTTTGAAGCTTTTTTACCGATACTTCAAGAATAGGCTTTTTATCAGGTGAGCAGCGTAGATTAAAATTCTCACCAAGAATGGAACATGAGACACAATTGTCTTTATCGTTATCTGGCATCATATCTCCTTTTTTGAGTAATTTTAGATTAATTTTTTTTTTATTTCGATAGAATCTCTCTCAAAATGTTAAAATACGCCTTTACGTAAATTTTATTTATCGCCATTTATATGGCTTGAGAGTTATATGACTGAGAAGTTACAGAAAATATTATCCCGTGCTGGAATCGCTTCACGTAGAGCCCTAGAACAGATGATTGATGAGGGCCGTGTTTCCGTTGATGGTAAGATTGCCTCAATCGGTGATCGTTTTGAAGCAAACGAAATTACAGTAAAAATCGATAATAAGGTTGTACTGTCACCTTCATCAAATAAGGTTGAATGCCGTGTGCTAATGTATCACAAACCAGAAGGTGAGCTGACAACATTATCTGATCCTGAAAATAGACCTACCGTATTTGACCATATACCTCAGCCTCCATCGGGAAGATGGATTTATATCGGACGTCTGGATATCAATACTTCCGGACTTCTGCTGTTTACCACCGACGGTGAGCTTGCAAATGCCCTTATGCATCCTAAGTATGAGGTGGAGCGTGTATATGCAGCTCGTATTTACGGTGAAGTCTCGGAAAAACAGATATCTGATCTTCTTCAGGGGGTTACCTTAGAAGATGGTGTCGCAAGATTCAGCAAGATCATGTATCAGGGGGGTGAAGGCCGTAATTCCTGGTATCATGTTACTCTAAAGGAAGGTCGTAAGCGTGAGGTTAGACGTTTATGGGAAGCTGTTGGTCTTAAGGTTAGCCGCCTAATCAGAATCAAATATGCAGGTGTAAGCCTTGATCCTAATATCAAGACAGGACAGTTCAGAGAACTGACCTTATCTGAAATTAACAAGTTAAGAAAGACTGTTCATCTTGAGCCTATTGAGGAATTAGCTCCTTCAATGGATCTTAATGTAGCTCAGTCAAACAAGGGTAAGAAAGCTGCCTCTTCAGGTTCAGCCAAGTCTTCAGATGGCAGAAAGCCAAGAACAGCGACACCAAGAGCAGGAAGAGCCTCTGAACAGAAGTCATCCTCTAGAAAATATGAGAAGAACGCTGAAAGCCGCAAGACTCCTTATTCAAAGAAGGTCTCTGATAACAGCAGACCTTATTCAAAGAGCGGGAAGAGTCCATATGGAAAAACTTCAGCAGATAAAGGCAGAAAGTCATCTTCCTCAGGTGAAAGCAGAAGCCGCCATGAATCAAAGATTATTTCCCGTTCTAGCTACTCTGCTCGTCGCGATGAACAGAACAGTTCTGGAAGAAAAATTAGCAAGTTCTCTGCAGTAAAGAGCAGAGGAACTGTAAAGAGTAGTTTTGGCAGAAAAAAATAATCTGCTTTACGAATGTATGATTAATGTACGGCTCTGCTTTTAATTTTTTTCCTAAAATCTAAAGTGAGAGCCATTTTTTTAGGAGTGATATTTTACTTAAAATGAACCCTGACCCGACCTGTTTTAATAATTCAAGATTATTTTTTGTTTTAATTCTTTCAGGTAAAGGAGTCCTGTAGTATGGAAGAGCTAGCAAGTTCTATAGCAGGACCTACCTTACAATTCGATATAGCCTGGCTTTTAGATCCTACCGCCTGGGTTGGTCTTCTGACTCTGACAGTAATTCAGACTGTTCTGGGTATTGATAATCTGCTGTTTATTGCAATTCTGTCTGCAAAACTTCCTGCCAAACAGGCTAAGCAGGCAAGATATCTTGGTCTAGGCGGAGCCCTTGTTATAAGAATTATTCTTATGCTGTCGGCGGCATATATTGTTGCCATATCAAAACCGTTATTCACCATCTATGATTTTGAGTGTACAAGCCGTGATCTTATGATGCTCGCCGGTGGACTATTTCTTATTTACAAGGCTACACAGGAGTTGCACGGTAAACTTGAAGCAACGGATGTTGAAGAGGCAATGACAGTAAACAAGGCCGTGGTTCAGTCCTTTGCAGTGGTGGTATCTCAGATTATTATTCTGGATGTGCTGTTTTCTGCTGATGCTATTGTTACAGCTATCGGTATGACTAATCATGGATATATAATGATTATTTCGGTAACCATTGCTTCAGTTCTTTTAATCTGGGCTTCTGGTGCAATCTCCGAGTTTGTAACCAAGCATCCTACGTTGGTTATTCTGTGTTTAGGCTTTCTGTTACTGATTGCCTTCAGTCTTATTCTTGAAGCTTTCCATATCTATGTAAGCAAAGGCTATCTGTATTCAGCGATGGGCTTTTCCATTCTTATTGAATCATTCAATCAGATCTCAAGAAAGAATCTGCTACAGCTGAAAAAGAACAATACAGCAAGACAGACAGCAGCAACAATAGTGTTAAGACTGTTAGGTTCCCGTCCTGATGATATGCCAACCCTAAAGGATGCGATTATTTCTGCTCCAGAGGAAGATATATTCAACTCTCAGGAACAGGAGATGGTTTCCAGAGTGCTTCAGCTATCAACTCTGCCGGTGAAGGCTGTTATGACAGCAAGACCTGATCTGCAGATGATTAAGATTGACGGATCTACCACCTCGGTCATAAAAAAGGCAATGCAGTGTACTCGCAGTCGCCTTATTGCCTATAAGAATGGCTTTAAAGATCAGCCTTTAGGCTTTATCGTCAGAGCCAATCTTTTAGGGCAGATGCTACAGGGAAACACCGCTGTTGGAGATATTGAGCGACAGGTTGTTCAGCCTATTCATCTGCCAGAAACAATCAGTATTCTCAAGGCATTAGAGCAGTTTAAGAAAAACAAGAAGTATTTCGGTTTTGTTTTTGATGAGTTTGGTGTCTTTGAAGGTGTGGTTACTCTACAGGATATTCTTGAGGAGATTACCGGTGAAATGCCAAGCAGAACTGAGACTCCTGAAATTCTTCCTTATGATGAGTCAGAAAGTGCCTATCGAGTTGATGGTGATACTATTTTATCTGACCTTGAAAGAGAAACCGGACTTGCCATTAGTGCCAATGAGCATTATCAGACAATTGCAGGGTATGTTCTTGATCGCTTCCAGAGAGTCCCTAAGCAGGGAGAAAAACTTGAGGTTGATGGATGGACTATTGAGGTTTCAAGTGCAGACCTAACTAGTATCAATGTTTTAAAACTTACCCGCAACAAGCCAAAAGATGGTGAGTCAGAGGAAACTGAAATTAAAACTCAAGAATGATTAAAACTTGATTTTTTTACATTGTTCTGCTATAAATATACGTGCTTGAAATTTACAGTTTCAAGTCTGTTCAAGTGTGAGCTTGAACCTATATATACCTTAGTGTATATATTTGATATAGAGGAACTCAAAAGAAAGGGACCCTAGATAGCGGTCCTTTTTTTATGGAATTTAAGAGGTACTAATGGCAGGAACCATTGAAGAAAAAGTTACTGAACTTGTAACACCACTGGTTGAATCCATGGATGTTAAAGTCTGGGGAATCAGATACCGAGGCGGAAACGATCATGCGGTTTTACAGGTGTTCATTGATTCAGAAGAAGGTGTAAGCGCAGATAAGTGTGGAGAAATCATGGATGTTTTATCTCCAGCCTTAGATGCTGCAGATTTGATTGCACCTAAGTATACACTTGAAGTTTCTTCACCTGGTCTTGACAGAATCCTGTTCACACTTGAACAAACCAGGGCATATGTTGGAAAGACTGTTAAAGCCGAGCTGCGTATGCCAACTCAAGGTAGACATAAACTTCAGGGCATCTTAGAGAATGTTTCAGATGATGGCATGCTCAAGATTAACGATAAGGTTTCAGGCGAGATTGAGGTTGCATTCTCAAATATCTCTACAGCCAGAGTCGTTCCTGAATTCCCACAGAACAACAAGAAAGCTCCTAGAAGCGCATCATAACGAGGTCTTAGATAGAAAATGGGTAAAGAGATTATTGCCATTGCAGAGGCGCTGTCAAATGAACGCGCTATTCCAAGAGATAAAATCTTTGAAGCTTTAGAGATTGCTTTAGCTACTGCAACAAAGAAAAAGTATCAGGTGGAAATTCTGGTTAGAGTTTCTATTGATAGAAAAGAAGGTTCTTATGATACCTTCCGCAGATGGGTTGTAGTTGATACCGACGGTCCTCTAGAGAAGCCTGCTCAGGAAATTTCTCTTCAGGCTGCTGCCATTGATCATCCTGGTATCAAGGCAGGTGACATTGTTGAGGAGCAGATTGAGTCTGTTGCTTTTGACCGTATTACTATCCAGACTGCAAAGCAGGTTCTATCTCAGAAAGTTAAAGATGCTGAAAGAGAGCAGGTTGTTGCTGAACAGAGAGAAAGAGTTGGCAAGATTGTTAACGCAACTGTTAAGAAACAGACTCATGACATCATGGTTCTGGATCTTGGCAACAATGCTGAAGCTGTTTTGAGAAGAGATCAGATTATTCCTCATGAGACATATGGTAGAGGAGACCGTGTAAAGGTCCTTCTTCAGGAAATCAAGTCAGAGGCTAATCGCGGTCCACAGATTATCTGTTCAAGAACCTCTCCTGAGTTCTTAAAGGAACTGTTCAGAATTGAAGTTCCTGAGATTGGAGAGGATGTAATTGAGATTATGGGCGTTGCTCGTGATCCTGGTTCTCGTGCAAAGATTTCTGTTCGCTCAAAGGATAAGCGTATCGATCCAAGAGGCGCATGTATCGGCATGAGAGGTGCTCGTGTTACCGCTGTATCAAACGAGCTTTCTGGCGAAAAGATTGATGTTGTTTTATATGATGAGAATCTGGCACAGTATGTAACCAATACCATGGAGCCAGCTGAGGTTTCAAGAATCATCATCAACGAGGAAGACCACAGTATCTGTATTGCTGTTGAAGAGCAGAATCTGGCTCTGGCAATCGGTAGAAATGGTCAGAATGTAAGATTGGCTTCTCAGCTTCTAGGCTGGGATTTAAAGGTTATGACCGAGAACGAGCTTGAGTCAAATCTTCAGGAAGAAGTCGGCAAGATTGTAAAGAACTTCACCGAGACTCTGAATGTTGATGACGAGTTTGCAAGAGCTCTTGCAGACGCAGGCTTCACTAACCTGGAAGAAGTTGCCTATGTTGATCCATCAGAACTTCTTGAGATTGATGGAATGGACGAGGAAACAGCTTCAGAGTTACAGAATGTTGCAAGAGAAGCTTTGGAATCAAAAGAGAATGCTGAAAATGCCGAAGGCATCAAGCAGTTGTCTGCTCTAGAAGGAATTGATGAGGAGCTTGCCGGTAAGCTGGTAGCTCATGGTATCAAGACCGGTGAGGATCTAGCTGAACAGGCTACAGACGATTTAACTGACATAGAAGGACTGGACGAGAAGAAAGCTGGCGAGATTATTATGGCAGCTAGAAATGAGTTCTGGTTCAAAGATTCAGCAAAATAAGATTTAAGGGAAGGCTTTAGATGAGTGAAGAAAAAGAACAGACAGGCGCAGCACCAAAACGCATGTCTTTAAAGAAGTCTTCTAGTTCCAATGCTGCTATGCAGGGAACTAAGAAAGTTCAGGTCGAAGTAAGAAAGAAAAAGATTATTGTTGATCCTAAGGCAAGAAAGGCTCAGCTAGAGGCTGAGGCTTTAGAAAAGAAAGCTGCCGAAGAGAAAGCTGCAAAAGAAGAGCAGGAGCGTAAGGCTAAAGAGGCCGCTGAAAAGGCTGCTGCTGACAAGGCTGCAGCAGAAAAGGCCGCTGCTGAGAAACAGCAGGCAGCAAAGACTGAAGTAAAAGCTACTCCAAAGACTGAGGTTAAGGTAGCTCCTAAAGCTGCTGTTAAACCTAAGTTAGCTCCAGTTCCTCACAAAGAGAAGGAAGAGGATAAGGCTACTGCTGAGCTACGTAAGGCTCAGGAAGAGCAGCAGAAGCGTAAGTCTGAAGAAGAGGCTAAGCGTCTGGCTGAACAGGCTCGCAAGCTTGCTGAAGAAAATGAAGCTCGCTGGGCTGCAGAGGAAGCAGCACGTGCAAGTGATGATGACGATGATGATTCATTAACTTCACAGTATGTACGTGAGGCTGAGGCAAGACAGGAACGTGAAGCTGAGAACCGTGGCCGTCACAGAGACAGAAGCGGTACTGACAGACGCGGAAGCAATAAACGTTTTGAAGAAGCTGAACAGCAGAATAACCGCAGACAGAAAGGCGGTAAGGCAGCTAAGGGCGTTAAGGGCGCTGCAAAGCTTAACCAGCAGCAGCACGGCTTTAACCGTCCTGCAGCACCTGTTTCAAGAGATGTTGAAATCGGCGAGACCATCACTGTTGCAGATTTAGCTGCAAAGATGGCAGTTAAGGCTACCGAAGTTATCAAGTGCCTGATGAAGTTAGGCGAAATGGTAACCATCAACCAGGTTTTAGATCAGTCAACCGCTCAGGTTGTTGCTGAAGAAATGGGCCATAAGGTAATTCTTCGTAAGGAGAATGAGATTGAAGAGCAGCTCCTAAGAGAGAGAGGCGGTTCTATTTCTGAGGCTACCATGAGAGCTCCTGTTGTAACCATTATGGGTCACGTTGATCACGGTAAGACCTCATTGCTTGACTACATTCGTAAGTCTAAGGTTGCAGTAGGTGAGGCCGGCGGTATTACTCAGCGTATCGGTGCTTATCATGTTGAAACAAGAAACAACGGTATTACCTTCCTGGATACCCCAGGTCACGCTGCATTTACTGCAATGCGTGCCCGTGGTGCTCAGTGTACCGATATTGTGGTTCTGGTTGTTGCAGCAGATGACGGTGTAATGCCTCAGACTCTTGAAGCTATCCAGCACGCTCAGGCCGCTAAGGTGCCTATGATTGTTGCTATCAACAAGATGGATAAGCCAGGTGCAGATCCTCAGCGTGTTATCAATGAGCTGATGCAGCATTCAGTTATCCCAGAGTCTATGGGTGGTGAAAACCAGTTCGTAGAAGTATCCGCAAAAACTGGTATGGGTGTGGATGAGCTGTTAGAGGCTATTACCCTTCAGGCTGAAGTTTTAGAGCTTAAGGCTGTTCATGACGGCATGGCTGAAGGTGTTACCATTGAGTCTCGTCTGGATAAGGGCCGTGGTCCTGTTGCCACCGTTCTGGTTCGTTCCGGTACTCTGCACAAGGGTGATACCATCCTGTGTGGTCTTCAGTACGGTAGAGTACGTGCAATGCGTAATGAAAAGGGACAGGAGCTGACTGAGGCTGGTCCTTCAATTCCTGTTGAGGTTTTCGGTCTGTCCGGAGTTCCTTCAGCTGGTGATGAGGTTACCGCTGTTTCTGACGAAAAGAAGGCACGTGAAGTTGCTCTGTTCCGTCAGGGTAAGTTCCGTGAGCTTAAGATTGCTAAGCAGAAGAGTGCACAGCTTGCCTCTATGTTCAAGGAGAGCAATGCATCAGAGCTTAAGGTTGTTCTGAAGGCTGATACTCAGGGTTCTGTAGAAGCTATTTCTGATGCTCTGCTGAAACTTGGCAATGAAGAAGTTCAGGTTAAGATTATCGGTTCAGGTGTTGGTGGTATTACCGCTAACGATGCAACTCTTGCAGCTGCAGATAGTGCAGTTATCATCGGTTTCAATGTTCGTGCCGACGGTCCTGCAAGACAGGTAATTGATACTGAATCTGTTGATTTACATTACTACAGTGTTATTTACGACTTGATTGATGATGTTAAGAAGGCAATGTCTGGTCTGCTTAAGAAAGAAGTTCGTGAGAACTTTATCGGTTACGCAGAAGTTCGTGATGTCTTCCGTCATCCTAAGTACGGTGCAATTGCAGGATGTATGGTTGTTGAAGGTATGGTTAAGCGTTCAGCTCCAATCCGCGTATTACGTGATAATACTGTTATCTTCGAAGGTGAGCTTGACTCATTACGTCGCTTTAAGGATGACGTATCAGAGGTTAAGCAGAACACCGAGTGCGGTATCTGTGTTAAGAACTATCAGGATGTTCGTGTAGGCGATCGTATCGAGGTATTCGAGAAGGTTGAAGTTGCACGTACCCTTGATTAAAGGATAATATGCCAGCAAAGAAAAGTTACGGAAGAAATGAAAGAGTTGCTGCTGCAGTAAGACGCGAGTTAGCTGATGTACTGCAGAATGAACTCAAAGATCCGCGTGTGAAGAATGCCACTATTACAGAGGTGGATGTTTCACCGGATCTTAGAAATGCTCGTGTATATATTTCTTTCCTCACTGATGATGAGGAAGAAATCAAGTCTGCAATGACTGGTCTTAAGAGTGCCAAGGGATTCCTTCGCTCACAGCTTGCAGCAAGATTGAATCTAAGATATATGCCTCAGCTTGATTTGAGATATGACTCTCTGGTCACTGAATCAATGAAAATTGATGCTCTGATTAGAAAAGGTCTGCATAAAGAGTAGGATTACAATCAAATATAAAAGCATTTTAATTTCTGAATGCACAAAATCCCAATAGAAGTAAATTCTCTTGGGATTTTTTATGTCAATTCCGTCTTAATGCGGTATGTTTTTTTTCCCTGGATTTACCTTCTTTTAACTTTATCAAGCAAGAATTCCCCTGCCTCTATAGGCTGCGGGATGAATTGCTTCACAATAGTGGCTGTAACTAAAATTGAATTATAGTAAAATATGATCAGTCGATATATTGTGCATAAGGTATTGTTCAATGGAATTTGATAGTAATGCTCATTCAGTCTTTCTGCTGAATTATCATTTGATTCTGGTTGTAAAATACAGAAGAAAAGTATTTGACGACACAATATGAGGATCATGTTCATATTTTGTTCAGAGCACACCCCAAAACAGCAATCAGTAAATTTATAAACGCATATAAGAGTGCCAGCAGCAGACTACTGAAAAAAGAGTATCCTTCAATCAGAGAGAAATTATGGAAAGAGCAGTTCTGGAGTCAGAGTTTCTGTCTTCTGACAACCGGAGGAGCACCACTTGAAATAGTGAAGGAATACATTCAGTCCCAGGGTCAAAAATAAAGTTATTATTCGAATGCAGTACACAGCTTATTTTTTCAGAATCTATCCAACTGACAAGCAGAAAGAGCTTTTTGTAAAGACTTTCGGCTGTGCACGCTCCATATACAATAAAATGCTTGCAGACAAGATTGAGCATTACAAGCAAACCAAGAAAATGCTCAAGAACACACCCGCGCAATATAAGAAGAAATTCCCATACTTCAAAGAAGTTGACAGTCTTGCTTTGGCAAATGCTCAATTCCATCTTGAGTTCAGCAATTTTTTTCAGAATCCAAAGTTTGGATTTCCAAATTTCAAATCAAAGAAAAATTCAAGACGTTCCTATACGACCAATATTGTAAATAATAATATTGAGCTTAAGAACGGAAAGCTTAAACTTCCAAAAGCAGGCTTAGTAAGAGTAAAACAGCATCGAGAGGTTCCTGAAGGATACATTCTTAAAGCTGTAACCGTAAGTCAGAAAGGAAGTGGTAAATTCTACGCCAGTATTCTGTTTGAATATGAAGAGGAAATAACAAATAAAGAGCCAAAAAGCTTTCTTGGCATGGATTACTCCATGAAAGATTTGTATGTGGATAGCGAAGGTAATAAAGGGGAGTATGAACGCTTCTATAGAAAATCGGAGCAA
>ONFP01000155.1 GCA_900317105.1 uncultured Succinatimonas sp.
TTACGTACCATATCTAATATCAGATACAGTTTAAGCGTGTCATCCTGTGCTTCTTCGCTGTTGCGATTCTAGTATGCCTATCAGTTATTCCTATTTCCCCTAGCGAACTTTGAGCTCATGGAGCAATCACTGGCTTATAACTGATAGACAAATTCTTTTAATGTGCTGCTATATATTGTCCTTTAGCACACTGCTTATGCCAATCGTATGTTACTAAATTGGCGTGTATTCTAATCTTCATTGCATCCAATGGATTCTATGTTCTGCATTCTTTTGGAAGTATTGCATTTGCTCTTCTTCCTGCAATTAACCAGCTTGCCTGGTTCTGCCAAAATGATAGCTTCCTTTTCGTATTACTGTGTTCATTCGAGCCTCACACGGGCTTTAACGGATTTGTCTATCATCTTCAGTTTAACCTACAAGCATAAGCTGTGGGCTATAGAGTTAAATTTAAAAACTTATGTTGCTTATTTAGGCAGGGTTACGACGTCCAGCGATTTTTAACATCGTACGTGTACTAATTGAGTGACTGCCTTATTTAGGCAGGGTTACGACTTTATACTGAAAATTCGCTTATTTTATTATATCTGACATTGAGCAGTAAATTTTAGGAATATTTTTCGGGCTAGTGTAACTTGTTGATTTTCGATCACTTTTTACATTTGCAATTATTGAATAAGATTATTTTATAAATCAATAGGATAATATCAATTTTGAGACACAAGGATCACTCCAACATACTTGAATTTGTTAATTGTGAACCACGGATCACGCAAACTATAATTTGCTTGAGAATGTCTTTGTAGTACTGTAAAAAGAAGCCATCAGAACAAAGGAAAAAGATGATGGCAGTTAAATTTGAAAACAGCGAAGAGCTTTTCAGTACACAGATAGGCAATATAGGACTTACAGCCGCAGCATTTGATTACTTTGGTTTGGCTGAGGTAATAGAACTTTGTGCGGGTAAGACAGGATCACACGTTAAAGTAAAGCAGAGTGAAGTTGTAAAACTGATGTGCTGTCAGGTTCTGAATGTTCCATATCAGTCTCTGTACGGAACAGAGGAGTTCTATCAGGAAAAGCCTATACAGGGACTTACAGGAAACAGCACAATCAGCTCACACGATTTAAACCGTGATGTACTTTCAAGAGCGTTAGATGCGATAGCAGAATATGGACCTGAAAGACTGTTTTTAAAATGTGCAAAAGCAGTGTCATCAAAATTAGGGCTAAAGCCTGACACAGTTCACTTAGATTCAACGAGCTTTCATTATGAGGGCAGAACCAGAGCAGAAGAAGGATGTAATCTGGTGCTTGACCAAGGATACAGCAGAGATTCGCATCCTGAACTCAATCAGATAAATGAGCTGATGGTATGTGATGAGCTAAGCAGACTGCCATTATTTGCAACCTGTGTCAGTGGTCATACAAGTGACAAGACAAGTTTCAGAAACATTATTATCGATTACTGGAAACTTATAAAGCAGCAGTTTAGTGAGTTGCGTTACCTTGTAGGTGACAGTGCGCTGTGCACAAGTGAAATAGCCATGACAGCTGCCAGAAACGGAATTTATTTTGTCAGCAGGATACCTGATAAGAACGGTGAGGCTGTCTCCTGTTTTGAGAAACTCAAGGCATCACCACAGTCACTTGTCCCTGTAGACAAAGATGAGCCTGATGGTCCTAAGGCCATGTGGTGTGGTGAAGGAGTTATAGGAAAGCAGAAAGTCAGAAAACTCTTAGTACAGAATGAACTGCTTACAGGAAGAAAGACTGAGACTGTTAACAAGAAGGCTGAAAAAGAACTTGAAGCGGTTCTTAAGGCTTTAAAAAAGTTTGAGATACATCCCTGCAAGTGTATGGCTGATGCTGAAAAACAGGTAACAGAACTGACTTCAAAGTTAAAACTGGTTTCTGTAAGTGACATTACCTATGAAGAGGTTAAAGGATATAAAAGTAAAGGTCGCCCTAAGAAGGATGAAGAGAAAGTTACAGTAAGTGTCATTGTAAGAGCAAATGCTCAGATTGACACAGAGGCTATAAAAGATACAGTGGAAAAGGCAACCTATTATGTTCTCTGTACCAATGATACAGAGCGTAAATGGACCATGAGTGATTTACTTTCCACCTATAAGAAACAGTCTGTGGTTGAAAGAAACTGGAAATACTTAAAGGACAGAAAAATCCTGGTGGGAGCTCTGTTTCTTGAAAGTCCTTCCCGTATCAATGCGCTGATGTGGCTAATGACACTTGCACTGCTTATCTTTTCTGCAACAGAATACCTGATGCGTAAAAAGATGGCTGAGAACAAACTTTCAATTCCATCTCCTGACCACAGGACTGAACTTACAAGACCTAGTATGATGAGAGTTTACCAGTACCTTAGTAATTCCAGCATTTGTCTGACGTACATACCTGGTAGTGAGTTTGTAAAATTAACGGGAGTGCCCAAAGATATGCAGAAGATTTTGCTGTCTATGGGCGAGGAATGGTGCAGATATTATGTAAGTTCGACTTACAAAACTTTTATCTGCACTGAGGTTTAAAATTTATGGCAGTAAAGATCGGGGAGAAATAATCCTAAAATTTACTGCTCAATGTCAGTAATATATAATCTCTATTATAAGATTATCAAAAGCAGGCTTTTACTATGACTCTTACTCAGCTTCGCTATGCGATTACTATTTCTGAAATCGGTTCATTTAATAAGGCAGCTCAGATCCTTTATGTTTCTCAGCCTTCTTTGTCAAATGCAATTCATGATCTTGAAGATGAGTTTTCCATCACCATCTTTCACAGAACCGGAAGAGGTGTAAGTCTTACCAATGAAGGTGTTGAATTCATTGCTTATGCCCGTCAGGTTTATCATCAGTACCAGTCATTATTAGAGAAGTTTGGCAAGAACGGCACTATAAAGAAAAAGTTCGGTGTTTCAACTCAGCACTATTCTTTTGCAACAAAGTCTTTTGTTGAGATGGTTAAAAAGTTTAATACCTATGAATACGACTTTGCCA
>ONFP01000039.1 GCA_900317105.1 uncultured Succinatimonas sp.
GCCTCTAGCAAGATAATAAATCAATACAGGTTTTTAAAGAGCATCAATCCAAGAGTGGATCTGGATTTACTTAAATTTTTTATCTGGGAAACTCGAGTTTATAAGAAATGAAGCAAGAATTCCTCTTGATCTGGATGAGATTCTGAATAAAAAAGAATTCACCGCAGATTATATCTACACTAAACACCAGAAGCTTTTAGCTCAGAATAAATATAACAGCAGAAAAGAAGAAAACAGCAGTACCTATAAAGACTGCGAATATAAATGCCAGCTATTCAAGAACGCAAATGACCTTTATGGAACCTTATATGAGATACCGGCAGCCTCAATACACGAACTGCCCGGACGCAACTACTAAAAGACAGAATACCAAAAGGCGCAGAAAGCACTGAGCAACGCCAGTGAGTCTGCGCCTTTTTACCTTTATCTGCTTAAAAGCTAATCTTTAAACCTCATCTTTTTTACTGATGCTCAGTTGAACCTCTTAACACCAGCTCTGTTGAGAGAAGAACCTCATTAACCTTAAGAGTTTTTCCTTTGAGTTTCTCGTGCAGCATTTCACAGGCAGTGTAACCAAGCTTATGTTTTGGCTGGTTTACCGAGGTTAAGGCAGGTCTAACGATCTGACACAGAGAAATATTGTCAAAGCCAATCACCATAAGATCTTCTGGAACCTTGAGATCACTGTATACAGCACGGTTCACCACCGCAGCAGCCAGCACATCGGAAGCAGCAAAGACAGCGTCAGGCTTGTGATCATCAGAAAGGACCCTGCTGATAAGGGTATCTGCCATCTGATAGTCAATCTGAGGCACATGCATTATCCATTCATCAGGTACAGCAATATGTTCCTCGGTTAAGGCATCCATGAAGCCCCTTAGACGCTCACGGGCATACTTATAGTGTCTAGGTCCGTTCAGAAAGGCGATTTTTCTTCTGCCCGCAGCAATCAGATACTTAACTGCATTCTTTGCGGCCATATAGTCATCAATACTTACATATGGAAGAGAGGATCGATCATTGAACTCGCAGCACTGAACCACTGGCACCAGGGAGTTTATCTTGTTCAGAATCTCAACAGACAGCTGACTTAATGCAATGAGGCCCTTGATCTTTGCAATCTGCAGCATCTTCAGAAAATCTTCGATATTGTTTTCATCAAGCTCAGTATAGTTTAGAAGAGTGTAGTAACCGTTGCATTCTGCTGAACTGATAACTCCGTCTAGGACTTCCTCGTAAAAAGGATTGGTTCCCTGAGGACAGTTGATCAGGATTATCTCCTTTGAATCCGTCTGAAATATTTCATTAACATCATAGCCCATTGTCTGCATGGTGGCTCTGATCTTCTCAAGTGATTCTCCGCTTAAAAGCTCAGGATGATTGATGGCACGGGAAACACTTGCTGGGGAGACTCCTGCCTGCTTTGCAATCTCATGTGTCTTATATCGCGTGTTTCTCATGTTAATCCCCAGTCTCTTCTTATATTTATCGCTTATGTAATTGATGCTTAGAAATAATGACGATTATTATAAAACAAAAACATATTTCAAAAACCATGAAATATTTCAAAGAAATCAGATTATATTTCATATCATTTTCAAACTGTGATTTAAGCCCAATTATGCAACTAATTAGATTGTAAATACTCTTTTCAAAAATTATATTTACTGAAACTATTATGAAATTATTTCAGTTTATTTCAGAAAAAAAACTTTTCAAACAAACTTAAGGTGATTTTATGTTGAACGTAGGAATAATCGGTTGTGGCAAGATTGCACAGATTCGCCATATACCAGAATATCTTAACAATAAGAATGTAAAAATTACCTCTTTCTTCGATTTAAACAAAGAAAGAGCACAGGCTCTGGCAGAAAAATATCAGGGAAAAGCTTTTGACTCCCTGGATGACATGCTTAAGGATCCGGAGCTTGATGCTGTCAGCATATGCAGTGCCAATACCGTTCACGCAGAACATGCTCTGAAAGCTTTGGAAAATCACAAGCATGTGCTTCTGGAAAAGCCAATGGCCACCAAGCTTGAGGACTGCATAAAGATTGTCGAGCTGGCCAGAAAAAACAATCTAAAACTCATGATTGATCAGAACCAGAGACTTGCAAAAGCTCACGCAAAAGCAAAAGAGCTGATTGAAAATGGGGAGATCGGAAAGATTATCTCCTTCAGAACCACATTCGGTCACGGTGGACCTGAGACCTGGAGTATCGACCCAGGCATCAACAGCTGGTTCTTTGACAAGAACCGTTCTGCCATGGGAGCTTTAGGAGATCTCGGTGTACACAAAACCGACCTTATCTCTTATCTTGTTGGCTCAAGAATCAAAGCCGTAACCGCTAAAATTGCAACCATTGATAAAAAAGATGCAAAGGGAAATCCTGTAAGCGTGGATGACAATGCTTTCTGCATCTATGAAATGGATAACGGTGTTATCGGTACCATGACCGCTTCCTGGACTTTTTACGGAAGGGAGGATAACTCCACCATTATATATGGACAGAAGGGCATCCTGAGAATCTACGATTCAAAGGACTATTCAATTGAACTTCTTGGTGCTGACGGCAGTGTGGTCAACTACGATCTGGACAGAATTCAGACCAATGACAACCAGACCTCAAACAGGCATTATCGATGCCTTTGTGGACTGCATTGAAAAAAATCACAAACCTTTAATTGACGGAGACTCCGTACTCGGAGCAATGAAAGCGGTATTCGCCGCCATGGAGTCCTCTGAAAGCGGAAGAAGAATTGAAATTAAGGAGTAGAAGCTAAGATGAAACTTGGATTTGTCAGTGCCATTTTAGACGGCTATTCATATGAAGAGATGATGGCCACAGCAAAGAGAATCGGTTATCAGTGTGTTGAGGTTGCCTGCTGGCCTGAGGCTAAAGCTGAAAGACGTTATGCCGGAGTATCCCACATCAACTGTGAAAAGGTTATTGAGGATGACAGTTATGCCCAGCATGTACTTGCCGTAGCAAAGGATAACGGTGTGTAAATCTCCTCTCTTGCCTTCTATCCAAATACTCTTGATCCGGACCTGAAGAAGCGTCATGACAATGTTGAGCATTTAAAGAATGTCATAAGAGCAAGTCACAAGCTAGGAATCAACATGGTGACAACCTTCATCGGTCGTGATCAGCACAGAAACTTTGAGGATAACTTTCTGATTGTAAAGGAGGTATGGCCTGAAATTCTTAATCTTGCAAAGGAGCTGGGAGTAAAGGTTGCAATTGAAAACTGCCCTATGCTCTTTGGTCCGGATCAGTGGCCTGGCGGTCAGAATCTGATGACCACTCCCCACAACTGGAGAAAGATTTTTGAAATCCTGGATTATGACAATCTTGGAATCAACTACGATCCTTCTCATTTCGTATGGCAGATGATTGACTACGTTGAGCCTGTGTATGAGTTTAAGGACAGAATCTTCCACGTACATTTCAAGGATCTGAAGGTTATAAAGAGCAAGCTCAACCAGGTTGGTATTCTGGCATATCCTCTGGATTTCATGGCACCAAAGCTGCCAGGTCTTGGAGATGTCAACTTCTCAAGATTTTTAAGCGCGCTCACCGATATCGGCTACAACGGCTATGCCTGTGTCGAGGTTGAGGATCGTGCCTTTGAGGACACAAAAGAAAGAATTCTGGACAGTCTGAAACTGTCTTATCACTATATGAGAAATTTCGTTATCTAAAAAACTGACAAACTAAGGTGCTACATATGACTAACTTCAAGAAAAACATCATCGCTGCAGTTGTTGCAGGCGGTCTTTCAGCAATGTTCAGTGCACCAGCCTTTGCTGCAGATAAGAATATAATTGTTTTAACCTCACCAGAGGATCACGGCTGGACAGGTTCTGTTGCAACCTTCGCCAAGGAAAAGGCAAAGGAGATCACCTCACAGGGCAAGTATGACGTTAATGTTATCACCTGTGACAATGCAGGCTATCAGATCAATCAGATCGAGGATATTATCGCTCAGGGTGACAAGAAGCTTGCAGGTATCGTAATTCAGCCTATCGATGATACCGTAATGTCAGGCATCCAGCAGATTGTTAACGCAGAGATCCCTTACGTAGCCTTCGACCGTATTATTGACGGTGTCGCCAATACCGCAGTTTCAAATGTTAAGGGCGACAACGAAGGCATTGGTGCCGGTGCTGCATCCTACTTTGTAGACAATGGCTTAAAACCAGGTGACAAGATCTACGTATACGAGGGAGATACCTCATCTGTTACCACTCTTCGTAACAGAGGCTTTGTTGAGTATCTGTCAGGCAAGAAAGAGTTCAACGGCAAGAAGATTGCTGACAACCTGAAGTGGACTGAGGAGCAGTTAAAGAACATCACCTACTCAGGAGCCATGAACTGGAGCCGTTCATCCACCAAAACCTCTTTTGAGTCACTGATGGGTGAAGCTTCAAATGCAGACATCAAATGGTTCTATGCCGAGGATGACGAGCTGGCAATGGGTATTCTTGAAGCACTGCGCGGCGGCGGTATCGATGAGAGCACCAAGGACAAGTTCTACTCTCACAAGCCTTTCATCACCGGCTGCGGCGGTCTTGAGGAAATCTACAGCGTAATCCGCGGTGAAGACTACAAGGATATCGCCTCAAAGCTTGGTGGCATTATGTCAGTTACCTACAGTCCTTCAATGATCCAGACTGCAGAGCAGGATATGGTTGATTATCTTGATGGCAAGAAGGTTACTCAGGACCACGTGATCGAGTGCCACAACGTAACAAAAGAGAACGTTAAGGACTTCAAGTCCTTCAATTAAGATCAGGAGAAACTGATTATGCCTCTGCTGCAGATGCACAGGATCTGTAAGTCCTTCAACGGAGTACCTGTGCTAAAAGATGTAGAGCTCGAAGTTGAGGAGGGCGTGGTTCACGCCCTTCTCGGTGAAAACGGAGCAGGTAAATCTACATTGATGAATATTCTTACCGGCACCATTCCAAAGGACAGCGGTGAGATTTATTTTGAAGGTCAGAAACTTGAAAAACTCTCCGTAAGCAGAACTGAAGAGCTGGGTATTGCATTTGTGCATCAGGAGCTAAATCTTTTCAACGATCTGAAGGTATTTGAAAACATTTTTATCTGTAAGGAGCTCTCCGGCTTCTTAGGTCATCTTAAGAAAAAGGAGATGATCTCAAGATGTGAGGAGCTCTTTGCAAAACTTGGCGTATCAATTGATCCTAAGGCTCTGGTCGCTGATCTTAAAACCAGTGACAAGCAGCTTCTGGAAATCAGCAAAGCTTTGTTTTTCAAAGCAAAACTTCTAATTCTCGATGAGCCTACAACCGCGCTCAACAACGAAGAGGTAGAACATCTGTTCTCCATCGTCGAGGGTCTGAAGAAACAGGGCATCTCCTTTATTTTCATTTCCCACAAGATGCCTGAAATCTTTAAGTACTGTGATACCTACACAGTATTCAGAAACGGACAGTATATTGCTGAGGGTAAAATCAGCGAGACCACTCCGGACGAGATTACCAAACTTATGGTCGGAAAAAGCGGAACTTCTTCTGACATCTATGAAAAACGTGAAACCGGTGAAACAGTCCTTGAAATTAAGAATCTTACAGGTCCAGGGTTCCATGATGTAAATCTTGAGGTAAAGAAAGGACAGATTGTCGGTATGACCGGACTTGAAGGCTCCGGCAGCAGTGAGCTGATGCAGTGCCTGTTCGGTACTACTCTGCGCTCTGGCGGAAGTGTAAAAGTCTTAGGCCACGAACTGCCTCCTGCATCCGTACATGCGGCCATGAAGCACGGCATTGCCCTGCTCCCTGCAAACCGCAAGGAGAACTCTGTAATTCCGGATATGAATATCCTTGAGAATATGTATCTGGCAGAGCATACCTTAAGTGCAGGCAAATTCCATATCAACAATATGGAAGAGATGAAGAAATACAAGAAATATCGTGATCTGATGAATCTTAAGGCTGAATCTGCAACTCTGCCTATAAGCTCCTTATCAGGCGGTAATCAGCAGAAGGTTTTCATTGCAAGATGGCTGAACACTGATGCTCAGATCCTGCTTTTTGACAATCCTACTCAGGGTATCGACGTGGGTGCCAAGGCTGAAATCTACAAACTGATTTTAGAGCTGGCTAAAAACGGCAAGACCATTCTGGTTAATACCCTTGAGATTCCTGAACTGCAGAAGGTTGCAGACTACTGCGCCATATTCTGCGACGGAAAAATCGTGAAGGTACTTCCTCATGAGCAGATTGAGGAGCACACCATCATGATGTATTCAACAAATTCAATACAAGAACAGACAGAGGTAGAAAATGAAGAATAATTCGCTGCTTGCCAGTGCCTGGCGCGAATACAGCTATGTATTTGTTTTTATAGTAATATTTCTGGTTTACGCCTCAAGCAGTAGTGGACTTACTCTGAATGCCACCATGAATATGCTGCGTCACTCAGCTGTTATCGGCGTAATTGCCATCGGTATGGGTATGGTGTGTATAACCGCAGAAATCGACCTTTCTGTAGGCTCCATGCTGGCCATGGTGAGCGGACTTAGTGTTATAGTCTTCAATGCCACCGACAGTATTACCTTAACCCTGCTGTTCTCAGTTCTATTCGGCTGCTTCTGCGGACTTATAAACGGTGTACTGGTGGGTATTGTAAAAATGCCTTCCTTTATCGTAACCCTGGCTACCATGCTGATTTTCCGCTCTTTTGCACAGTATATCTGCCAGCATATAGACAAGGCTTTAGCAGGTGGCGGCAGCTCAGTTTACAGAATGATCACCAAGCATGACATGTTCCAGAGCATGTTCACCTTTGGTAACTCCAAGTTCATCACCATTCCAATTGTCGGTATCGTACTGATTGTATTTACCATGGCTTTCGTATATCTCCTTGAGTCAACCAAGTACGGCAAGAAAGTATATGCAGTGGGAAGCTCCTACAAGGGTGCCTTTATGGCCGGTATCAATGTACGTCTGATTAAGACCTCAGTATTCGTGATTACCGGTGGTCTGGTTGGTGTAGCTTCTTTCCTGTGGATTGCCATGAACGCCTCCTCTGATCCTGCAACCACAGGTTCAGGCTATGAGATGTACGCAATTGCTGCAGTAGTGCTTGGCGGTATCAGTATGGCCGGTGGTAAAGGCAGATGTCTGGGTATTCTTTTCGGTGCCCTGTCATATACCGTAATCGACAAGATTATTATCGCCCTGAAGATGGACTCACTGATCAACGATGCTGTTAAGGGAATCATCCTGATTATCGTTATCCTGATTCAGGTTGCAGGACCTCAGCTTAAGGAAAGATTTTCCATTATGAAGGCGAAAGCTTCCAGTTAACCTTACATTGTTGTAATTTCATATGTTTTGCCACTATCCCTTGATAGTGGCTTTTTTTTAACCATAAATTAGCAAGAATTCTTCCGCCTATATGGGGGATCATGTCACTGCTAAATTTGTTAAGTCATATACTTTTCATTTAAAAGGAAATCAAAGAGATCCACAACAAGAATTCCTTTCTCATCAAAAGAAGGTTTAAGTCCGGTTCTGGACACAACAATTTTTTTAAATGAATCATCAATATAGTAAAGACTTCTTTTTTCCTGAAGCTGTTTTTCAGGATCACTCATTGATAGAGCGGATTGAATATAATACTTCTCGTTTCCTTTGCTTGCTATGAAATCGACTTCTAGTTTTTTCTGTTCATAAATATTTTTGCCGTTTACATCAGTTCGCTCTGTTTTTTCGCTGACATTCACTTCTCCAACATCAACATTGAAGCCTCTATATCTTAGCTCGTTGTAAATAATGTTTTCCATAAGGTGAGTTTCTTCTATCTGACGAAAGTTTAAACGAGCATTTCTAACTCCAACATCCTCAAAATACAGCTTAAATGGAGAGCCGATGTATTTTCTTCCTTTGATGTTATATTTTTGAGCTTTGGAAATAACAAATGCATCCTCAAAATAATCAATAAAATTTGAAATGGTCAACTCAGAGATATCTTTATTCATAACACTTTTAAAGGTGTTGGTTATTCTCCTGATATTTAATGGAGCTCCAATTGTTGAGGCTAATATATTGAAAGTATCCCCTATCTCATTCTTCTTTTTTAAATTGTGTCTTTGAATGATATCCTTAAGGTATGTTTCCTCAGCTAACAGCTTAAGGTAATTATTCTTTTCTTCATCTTTTTGCATATTTGCAACAAGCGGAATTCCTCCTGTTACAATGTAGTCTTTCCAGGCTTTAGTAATATCCTGCTGGGTGTTTTCCACATATTCAGAGAAAACCAGCGGCAAAACATGAATAATTGTTCCTCTTCCTTTAAATTCAGTTGCGATATCAGATGATAAGAATCTTGAATTCGAACCTGTAACATAAATATCAAAATTCTTGTGTTTTAAAAGACCATTTAATGTGCCAATAAAATTCTCAAGAAGCTGAATCTCATCTAAAAACAGATAAAAGTCCTCGTTTTCGTTTGTTTTATCTTTTATATATGCTCTGAACTTTTTGGAATTAACTTCTATCTCATTATTTGTACTTTTGATTTTTGACGGAGTGTCTTTAAGGTACTCATCAAGTAAATCAATATCCTCATCAGAATCAAAAGAGAACCTAATGATGTTTTTCTTAGAAATTCCCTGAGCAATAAGGCTTGAATAAAATAGTTCATTTAATAAGTAGGACTTGCCAGAACGTCTTGCTCCGGTAATGACTTTAATCAGACCGTTATTTTTTCTATCTATTAAACGATTAACGTATTTTGTTCTTTTGTATTCCATACAATTTCTACTTAATATTTTTCAAAGTCTTTGAATAATATTAATTATAATACAAGCGATTTAAATTTTTTATCCAACTCCTACATTTAAATGCAAAATTTAGTGGATTGATGCATGGAAAGAATTTTTTTTTAAAAACTGATCGATTGGATGGATTTGAGGAAAAGATCAACGTTATTCGTTCAAAGATATTCCTTATCCTTTTCTACTTAATATTTTTCAAAGTCTTTGCTTTTTATTAACTACAGCAAAAGTTACACATATCTGTACACAAGCAAAACACAAATAAAAAAAACAAAAGGCCAGACTGTTACATCTGACCTTCTTCAAGTCCGTTGCTTCCCCAAACAGCGGACTTACAACCTAAAGAGAATTACTTCTCCAGGTATGGCTGTAATGCCTTCCAGATCTCATCGCCTTCAGATTTTTCAATCTCAACCAATGGTCTGCGCATTAAGCCGTTTGCTACAACACCGCGGCGCTTTAACACATCCTTGAAGATACCCATGTCTGCACCGGCCTTGATGATGGAGATAACCTCATTAGCCTTCTTCTGAAGCTTACGGCACTCATCATGTTTGCCTTCCTTCCATGCCTTATAGATTGCAGTGAATACCTCTGGTACAGGACCTGCACAGCCTGAAACTGTACCTTCAGCACCTGAGCACAGGCCTGCATAGAACAGACGGTCAGGACCAACAAGAACGGAGAAATCACCGTTATTGATGTTGATGTAGTTTAAGATGCGAACCATATCCGGGTAGCTGTACTTGATACCGATAACATTTGGACAAGCCTTGGCAATCTTCTCAGCAACCTCTGGAAGAATATCGTTGCCAGAGCACTGAGGAATTGAATAAAGGTAAATTGGGAAATCACGGCTTACAGAAGCAGAGATATCCTTGTAATACTGTAGAAGAGCTCTCTCATTGGCACCAAAGAAGCTTGGAGTTACAGCACCGATACCGTCTGCACCAATCTTCTCAGCGTGAGCTGCAAGCTCACAGGCGTCCTTGGTGGTCATAGCGCCAACATGGATATAGACAATGGCACGACCATTTGCATGCTTTACAACAGTCTCTGCAACCAGCTTACGCTCCTCAACAGAAAGAAGGTACATCTCACCGGTTGTGCCCAGTGGATACAGACAGTTGGTGCCATGTTCAATCTGGAAGTCAACCTGCTTCTTCAGGCTCTCCACATCAATTGAACCATCCTCTTTGAAAGGTGTTGTCATAGCATTGATAACGCCAAACATTTTTTTCATGATATTACTCCTATTGGATTTTTATTCTTATTTACAAAAAGTTAAAAGTTATTCATTCATATCAGCTCTGGAAGAGATGGAAGGCAAAGCCACCGATTCTCTCCTTGAGATAAGCCTTATAAAGACGGCCATCTTCCTTAAACTTAAGAGAGCTCTCATCAAACTCAATTCCGCAGCGCTTCAGATAGTGATAGGCACGAAGAGCATCCCTTGAACCGATACCGATATGAGCTAAAGACTCAGCAACCGGTTCATGACAGACTTCAAAGAGCTTGCCGGCAAAGGTGCTGTGGGCATGATGATCTACAGACAGATGGAATACATCCCCCAGTTTTGCGGCAAGAGCATTGGCCTCGACAGATCCGCTGGAATTAAAGCCGAAATGATCAATTCTCAGATCAAGATACTGAAGAATGGTTTCTTCCACATCAGCAGCAATCTTTTCATAGTTGTCAGAGTGGATATCGTCATACGTGAGCATGAAATCACCACCTGTTGCAGCAATCTTGCAGAATGGAAGATATTCCCTAACCAGATCTCTGGTCATATCTCCTGTAGGAACCCAGCGCACATCAGGATAGGAACCGCTTAAAAGCTTCATGGTATCAAGACCGCCCTGCTGAACTGCAGGGAAGAACTTTAAGGTATGTACTCCTAAAGCTCTTGCAGCCTCAACCTCAGTTGGAGTTACAGTTCCAGGCACAATAGGAATATTACGCTCCAGGGCATATTTGACCACTTCAGGGTTAAAGCCCGGGGCAACCAGGAACATAGCGCCAGCATCAATAGTCTTTTGGGCAAGCTCTACAGTGAGCACAGTTCCGGCACCGATAATAAAATCAGGCAGTTCATTTGAAATAATCTCAATACAGGCCAGAGCATCCTCTGATCTGAGCATAACCTCCATCAGAGGAAGACCGCCTTTTGAAAGAGCCTTTGCAAGTGGCAGAGCTCTTTCCTTCTTGTCGATTGTGAGTACCGGAATCATTCCGATCTCAGAAATCTGCTTTAGGATGTTGTTTTTATCAACAGTCATTTTTTACCTTCTTATTCCATTATTTCTGAGCTAGTAGAATCTCTTGCCCTTGAGCTTCTTTTTTATCAGAGGATAGAACAGGGTCAGAAGAATCATTACACACAGAACCAGAGTTACAGGACGCTCTAGGAAGATCATCAGACTTCCGTGAGACATAACCAGGGCTCGACGCAGATTGGACTCAAGCATTCCTCCTAAGAGCAGTCCCAGAATGAACGGACCAGCCGGATACTTACCGCGTTTGAAGAAGAAGCCTGCGATACCGAAGAAGGCCATAATCAGCACATCGGTAAAGGAATTGTTCAGGGCATAGGAACCGACCACGCACAGAGCAATCACAGATACCCAGATAGTCTGAGGCTTGGCATTCAGGATTCGGGCTGAAAGCTTGGCTGAAAGCAGACCGATTACAATGAAGACCAGATTGGAGAGCAGCATCAGCTGCATAATCTGCATAACAAAGTCAGCATGCTCGGTAAACATCTTAGGACCAGGCTGCATACCGTACATCATGAGAGAACCGATCAGAATTGCGGTCACAGCATCACCAGGAATACCCAGAGTCAGCATGGTGGTAAGAGCCCCGCCTAAAACACCGTTGTTGGCAGTACAGGAAACCGCAAAGCCCTCAGGAGAACCGTTGCCGTACTCTTCAGGGTGCTTGGACATACGTTTTGCCTGTCCCCAGCAGATAATTGAGGCAATATCACCGCCGGCTGCAGGAATTGCACCGATAATAGTTGATTCGGTACCTGCAATCAGAGTTGGCCTGAAGAACTGTTTTACCTGAGCCCAGGTTGGAAGAACACGACCAAGATTTCCTCCCTTTTTCACCAGTTCAATCTGAGCATTGGCCTCAGCTTCCTTCTTTTTGCTGAACTCAAAAATCTGATTGAGGATCTCACCGATACCGAACATACCAATCATAGCAGGCAGGAAGCTTACACCTGCAACCAGAGCGGTAGTATCCATGGTAAAACGCTTGGAGGCCAGAATAGGATCAATACCAACACAGGAGATGGTCAGACCTAAAAAGCCCATGGCCATTCCCTTGATAACATTGTTCTCGGATACCGAAATCATCATGATCAGACCGAAGAAAGCCAGCATGAAGTATTCAGTAGGACCGAAGGTTACAGTGAACTTTGCAATCTGGAATGACAGGAAAATCAGGAAGATAGTGGATAGAATTCCTCCAAAGGCGGAATACAGCACATTAAGACCTAAAGCCAGACCGCCCTTGCCCTGCTTGAACATTCTGTAACCGTCAAAGGTTGAAACGATCGAAGCCGGAGTACCAGGGGTGTTGATCAGAATTGCTGAGATACCGCCGGCAAAGATTGCGGCATTCCAGACGCCGATCAGCATGGCAAATCCGCACTGAGGCTCAAACCAGAAAGTAATCGGGGTTAGAATTGCAATTGCCATGGTGGCTGAAAGACCAGGCAGTGCACCAATAAGTAAACCTACAACCACACCGAACAGGTTAAAGGCGATAACCTCCGGTGTTAAGAGCGCCATCAAGGAGCTCATCCATAATGACAGATCCATATGATGTTCTCCTACAATGTAAACTGAATGTACAGAAGCTTATAGAAGATTCCGTACAGAAGACCGATAAATATTGCGGTAAAGATAAGGTTGAACTTTAAGGTTCTTCCGAATATATGATTAAAAGTTAAAAGCATGGCTGCACAGCCGACAAAGAAGCCCATGGAGCTTTCCATAAATCTGTCGACAACAACCCAGAGAATCAGGAAGGATACAAAGACCACAAACATAAAGCCCATAATTTTTGCTTTTTTCTTTAGATCTTCCTCGCCCTGAAAATAAACACTGCTGCCTTTGGAGATTGCGTCATAGACAATCCATGCGCCAAAGAAGATTACAAATGCTGAAGTTACCGTTGGAAAGAAACCGGCTCCCAGACCGAATAAACCAGGAGGAGGAAGCAGGCCGTACCCGATGGCAGGAACCAGAAAACCAAGTCCTGCGAGAACAAAGAGTCCGCCAATGATGGCATCTCCGTTTCCCTTCATAAGACTTTCCTTATATTTATCTGTTCTATGGTTATTATTATTTTGTGTTTTTATAATTATTAAATTTAAAACCCCTTGTCGGACAAGGGGCTTTAGATAACTACTTGTTTAATAGCTGTGGGATTAGAACATTGTATTTTGCAAGCTGATCTTTAGCGAAAGCATCAGTATCTGCACCGTTCAGGTATGCATACTCAAAGCCGCGCTCCTTCAGAAGATTCTTAACAGCGTCAGTCTGAACAGCCTTAGCAGAAGCGTCAACCAGAACCTTTACTACGTCTTCAGGAGTTCCCTTTGGAACAGCGAAGCCACCCCAGCCCATAGCGGTAACATCAAGGCCTAGTTCCTTAGAAGTCTTTACATCAGGAACAACATTTGATCTCTTGTCTCCTAATACAGCCAGAACCTTGAACTGACCTGCATCAACATTAGCCTTAACCTCTGATGGAGATACTGCTACAGCCTGAATGTTGCCACCTAGAAGAGCTGCAACAGCAGGAGCTGCACCGTCAAATGGAACATAGTTGAACTGAACACCAGCTGCCTGACCTAATGCAGCTGAAGCTACGTGCCAGATTGAACCTGCACCTGAGTTACCAACCATAATCTTGCCAGGATTCTTCTTGGCATCAGCAAGGAACTCCTCAAGAGTATTCCATGGAGCGTCAGCCTTTACAGTGATGGCTGCAGGAATAGTCATTACACGGCAGATAAAGGTGAAGTCGTTTGATGAAATGGTTGACAGACCTAAAGCTGAAATCATGGTTGACTCAACTGGCATATAGGCAATGGTGTATCCGTCTGGGCGGCTGTTCTTTACAGACTCAAGACCAACTGCACCTGAAGCACCGGTTCTGTTGGTTACAGTAACTGGCTTGCCCAGAACTTTTTCCATCTCCTTGCCGTAGATTCTGGCAACGGTATCAGAAGCTCCGCCTGGAGCATATGGAACAACAATGTTCAGCTGTTTACGAGGGAAATTGGTATCAGCATTAGCTGCCTGAAGACCGAAGGTTGCAAGGCAGGCACCAACAAGAGCGCACTTAACAAACTTTCCTAACATAGTAAAACTCCTTATGTAAAATTTCTTAAAGTTAATAATTTTTATATTTCTAGTTTGAAAGAATTTAGATCTCAGATGTGTGACATATTCCCAAAAAATCAGCCGAGTTATACCCTTGTCCGGCTTTGGGAGAAAAAAGGTGAATATTCTTATCTCACGGCTAAAAAAAATTACAACGATATTCTTAATTAGAGAACGATGTTCTCTGTTTATTATTGCGAAAAATAAAGGTTTTATGCCATTTTCTGTCGTAAATGGCGATGAAAAATCTTTCTTTCGGTTTTGTGATCTGGATAAAAAAAACTGTGGTTTTCGGTTCAGCAAAAACCACAGCAAATGAAGGAGAAATTCTGAATAAATTATAGAGTCTGAGCCATGGCCTTATAGATAAGAGCTCCGACTACTGATCCCTGATCTACTACGCCTAAGACCTTATCTCCATAGTAGACGGCACGACCGAACTTGCCTGTAAGATCTTTTGTACTCTCAGAGCCCTTCTGTGCTGCATCACAGGCAATGGAAGCTGCATCATGCAGGCTTTTACCTTCCTTTACAGCTGCTGCAAAGGCGTCAGAGCCAGGCTTTAGAGCATCCACAATAGTTCTGTCACCTACGGCAGCCTTGCCGCGATTGCAGACTCCGTCGGTAAAGGCGGTAAAGAAAGCCGCAGCCTCCTCATCACTCAGCTCACTCTTACCCTTAACAGCCTTTCCGGCTCCCATAAAACCACTGGCTACAAGTGTGCCCATGGTGGAGGGAACCTTTTTGGACATGGCCATACCTGTCTGAGCTGCAAGCTTGCCTAAATCTGTTTCAGAGCTTCCTTTGGCAAAAGCTACCGCCTCGGTAAAGCCGGAGGTCATGGTAAGTCCAAGATCACCGTCGCCAAGAGCGGAATCAAGATCAATAAGATACTGTTTGTTCTCATTCATAAGAGCAGAGGCTGACTCAAGGAATGCAAGAAAATTCTCTCTGGTAAATGCCATAACAAGCTCCTTTGACTACAGCTGATTCTGTGTCATGAAAGGAGTATCGAAAGGCATCTTCAGATAGGTCTTAAGCTCCTCGTCAAGTTTCAGAAGAGATATTGACATACCCGCCATATCCATGGAGGTTGCGTACTCACCTACATAAACATTGAATACCCTTATGCCCTTGTCCTTTAAGATCTGACTTACTCGACGATAAACGATATACAGTTCCTCACGTGGAGTTGCGCCAAGGCCGTTTACAAGAACAGAAACCTCATCGCCACTCTTATATGGGAGATCCTGCAGAATAGGGTCAAGCATGGTATCAACAATCTCATCCGCACTCTTTAAATCCTCAAGCTTAATGCCTGGTTCGCCATGAATACCCATACCGATTTCCATCTTGCCATCAGGAAGCTCAAAGTTAGCCTTGCCTTTCTCAGGAATAATACAAGGAGATAAAGCCATACCTACCGTACGGACATTCTCGCAGGTCTTACGGGCCAGACGCTCAACCTCATCTAAGGATTTCATTGCCTCTGCGGCTGCGCCTGCAATCTTGTACACATAGAAGATACCGGCAACACCGCGGCGCTTGTCAGCCTTGTCCTTAGGAGCGGACAGAACATCCTCTCCTGCAACCACCTGACGAACCTCGATATCCTCCATATCAGCCATATCTTTGGCCATATCGAAATTCATGATATCGCCGCCATAGTTGCCGTAGATATACAGAACACCGGCGCCCTGATCAATCTCTTTGGTTACATTAAGCATCTGCTCCGGACTTGGGGACTGGAAAACACCGCCGACACAGCAGCCATCTAAGAGGCCTTTACCCACATAGCCTAAAAACAGAGGCAGATGTCCGGAACCACCGCCGGTTGCAAGTCCAACCTTGCCTTTTTTCTTGTACTTAGACACAAGACAGCGCTTGTCGTCATTTACAAAGGTAACCTTGTCAGGAGATGCTGCATACAGACCTTCAAGCATCTCATCAACATAATTCTCGGGTTTGTTTAATAGACGTTGCATATATTGTTCACTCCTTAATGCATTTGACCTTCTTGAGGTGTTAAAGCCTTTTTTTATATTGTTATTTTTTGGATTAGAAAAAATCAGGCATCGTAGATCATTCTAGCACCGTATTTTGTATATTTTTTGATCACAATCCAACAACAAAAACGAATTACTCTTTGAATTATTGTACTTTTTTCTGTTTTTAGATAAGAATATTCACCTTGGAAGGAAAAAATTGAAAAAGAAATAAAGATAAATAAGAGATAAGCAAAGGAAAGAAAATCAGGCAGAAAAGAACATATTAAGTAATGATTCTAATCTTCTGAATCTGAGTCATTCTGACAGTCAGACATTGAATTAATAAGCATAGTGCAGACACCAGGTCTGCACTAGCAAACATCTGCTTAAAGCTCAGAAAAAGAATTAATGATTACGATTTGAGCTTACAGCCTTGGCTGCAGCAGGAGTAAGAAAATCTGCTTACGGTAATGGTTGCAACAAGCAGAGATAACATTAAAAGCATTTAGAAAATTCCCCTGACATTCGAATTGAGAAAAATACCTGACCTAAAGCTGCCTTCAGGTCTGAGTATTCTTTTGCTGTTGTAATTATGGAGATTGAAAAATCTGTAGAACCTGATTAAGCCACGGTATCCAGAAGAGATCCCATAGCCTTGTCCTGAACCTGAACTGCTTTTGCGTTTGCCTTGTAGACAACTTCGCTCTGCTTCATATCAGTCATTTCTGAAGAGATATTTACACCAGTCTCTGCTGATTTCTTTACTGCGTTTACAGAAGTGCCTGAAGCAGTATTATTTTCAGAAGCATTTTCTGATGATACTACCTGCTGGGAATGAAAGTTTTCTGTGTTGGTGTTGGCAACATTGTGTGCAGTACTGTTCATTCTAAACTGATTTACATCAAGACCAGAAGTAGAAATAGCTAAACTCATAAATTCTCCGATAAGGATTGAAAAATAAACAAAGGTCTTAAACCTTTGAGCAGTATTATAGGTGATTTTAGTCAGCTTTTCCTGTTTAATATATTATATATTTTCTAATTTAGGCCGATCCTTTTGAAATACAAAACAATTAAGTTGTGAGCAAATTTCTCATCATTTTTTTAGCTTAACAAAATTCAGATCTTCTTGCTGTCTTAATTTAAATATCTGACCTAAAATTGAAGTATGACTGTGTCTGTCAGAGGGCTGAAAAGAATGAACAACTCCATGAAAAAATTACTAACAGCAGCATTATCCGTCGCACTGATGGCTATCTCTCAGCCTTCATTTGCCAAGAAGGTAGGAATTTCTCTGCCAAATCCGGATAAACCACGCTTTAATCTGGATGCTGAAGTCATGCAGAGTGAACTACAGGAAAACGGTCACGAAGTAATTATTAAATGCGGCGACAGAACAGCGAAAAGACAGATACAGGATATAGAGAAACTTATAGAAAATGACTGCGACTATCTGGTCATTATTCCTGTAGATGGAAGATCTCTCTCTGATGTGCTGGAAAAAGCAAAGGATAAGAACATTCCGGTTATATCCTACGATCGTCTGATAATGGACACAGATGCGGTTAAGTATTATGCCACTTTTGATAACTACAAGGTTGGTCAGATCCTTGGAGAATATCTTGAAGAGAAGCTCAATCTTAAAAATGATTCCACAGAAACCAGATACATTGAGTTCTTCTCAGGAGATCAGCACGATAACAATGTAGAGGCTTTCTGGAACGGTTCTATGAAAGTCTTAAAGCCTTACTTTGATCAGGGAAAGCTTGTCTGCCGTTCAGGCGAACAGGATAAGGAAGCGACCTATACTAGCAACTGGGAAACCAAAGAAGCCAAAAACAGAATGAAAAAACTCATTGACGAATTAAATCTGGGACCTGATGGGGATAAAAACAGGCTTGATGCCGTACTGTGTCAAAATGACAGTCTGGCTGTCGGCGTTATAGAAGCACTTTATATGAACGGAGGCTACAGAAAAAACAACTTCCCGCTTGTAACCGGACAGGACTGTCAGGTTAACAATCTTAAATACATCACACGCGGACTTCAGTCCATGTGTGTATTCAAGGACGCCAGAGTTCTTGGATACGCAGCGGCGCAAATGCTGCTGCAGCTCATTAACGGAGAACCTGTAACGGTAAACAGTTCAGAAGACAACGACATAGATGGTGAAGAGATTCCTACTCTGCTGTGCTCTCCAAAATTTGTAGATAATGAAAATATGAGAGAGATTATTAAGGATAGCGGGTATCTGGATGCGGAAAGTTAAGAAAATCGGCCATACTACCAAAGATCAGTATGGCCTTTTTTTAGTTTTCAGAGCCTTGTACTAGATTGAGTCATACCAGGATTTGAATTCCTCTTTTGAACTGTCAGGCGTAAATCTTTTGCCATCCTTTACAGCTGGCTTTCCTTTAATCAGCTTCCTGATATTCTCAACACTCTTCTGAATATCACTGCTGCCAGAGGTGCATACAGGAACTATGGTCTTGCCTGAAAAATCGAAGGACTCAATAAAAGTGTCAATAATTCTTGGCTCCTCCGCCCACCACAGAGGATAGGCAAGCACAATGGTACGGTATGCTTTCAGATCAACATTCAGATCCTTAATCTGAGGACGCAGTGCGGAATCACGCTGTTCAGCATTGGCTCTGCAGTTATCATCACGATAGTTAAGATCATCTGCTGAATATGGTTTTGAAGGAATGATTTCAAAAGTATCAGTCCCCAAAGCGGCTGCGGCCGTTGAGGCCAGAGCTCTGGTGTTTCCTGTTGCAGAGAAATATACCACCAGAGTATCTTTGGAGGCGGCATAGGTTTCTGAGACAAAACCACAGATCATCATGGATACAGCTATTAAGGAAGTGAAAAGTTTGAGCATTACTCTTTTCATAGAAACCTCTTTGTGTTGATTGGTAACCGGAATTCAGCGCAGGAATATATGTCAGAATTTCCTTGTCACTGCCTTTAATGATATTAAGATCTTATCTGGCTGTATGTGATTTATGCTGTTTTCTTTAAAAACTCACGGCAGTTAACTACGTTAATGCTTACAGACTCCTGCTGAAAAACAATCAGACCATCAGAACCTGAGCTGCAATGTTAATTGCGGACTCCGGTTGTTTTCTCTGTTCAGGAACAGCCTCCACTTTGACCTTCTTCACAGGAGCCTCCTCCACAGGAAGCGTGATACGGTAGGCTCTGGTGGTAGCCATCAGAAAATCATGCAGAGCATCCACAATCTCATTATCAGGGGTATTGGCATTTACCGCCTTGAGTTTTGCCCAGGAACTTTCAAGTTTTTCTAAAAGCTGAGGATCACCTGAACATAAGGCTCTGGCCTGCTCGTAGGTCTTTGTAGCCTTATCGCCTCTGTAAGCTTCAAAATTACCTTTGATTGCAAAAATATTCTTTGCAAGATAATTCTTAAGCGGCTCACTGTTTTCAACAGTTCTGATAGAGGTATCGCTAAGGGTGTAGCTCTCTGTCAGAGACAGCAGTGTATTCAGTGAAGGATTGACCAGAATACCGCGATCCTTTAAGGATTCGGATACAGAGTACTTCACATCGAAGCCTACGCCCACACCAACACCTAAAGGATCAACATTGACACCGATAGAACTGCTGCTGTTGGTAAAGACACCAATTGAATCAAGCTCGCCATTCACATAGTTGAACCTAACGGTCTTGGTCCTCTCTGACTCAATCAGTGATGAGGTTCCCTTGACCATTGCAATAGTCTGCTCAGCGATTGCAATGGCGGTCTCAGGGTGAGTTGCAGCCCACTCTACAATCTTAAGAACAGTGTCAAAGGCTTTACCGGCATTTTTCCCGATCCAGGCCATAATCTTAGCGATGTTTTCAGGTTTTGACAGATAGTTTATTACTGCAGCCTTGGCCCCTTCCTTAACACCGGCAATAAGAGTATTGATAATAATCTTGGTGGTTGCCCCCTTGCCTGCATCCTTAAGAGAATCAATACCAGCCTGTTTTGCGTTCTCAAGCAGTGTATTTTCAGTCTGAAGCTCAGGAGGCTGACCCTTTCCTGCTGCAATCTTGGTGGCGATATCTATAATCGCTCTGAATGGAGCTGCGTTGGAAACAACCAGAGCATGACTGGTCTTTTCATCCTGCTCCCAAGGTCTTGCATCCTGACTTGAAGGAGAAGGCTTCTCCGAGGTATATACATACTGGTATGAGGAATCAAAACCTATCTGATGGCGCATTTCCTTTACAGCACCGTCTGCAACCGCCTTCACAAAGGTATTGCCGATATCTTTGGTCATGCCTCCGGTAACATCATTTAATACAGACAGTTTGATTTTAACCTGGGCAGAGGTTCTGATCTTCGGAGGTTTTCCAGCAGGAGAACCATCCATCAGATACTCACGGAAAACATCCTGAGGAATCTTTACTGATGGATTGCTCATACGGTTTAAGAGACGATCAGCCTCCCCTCGCGACATTTTTCCCTCACGGCAGCGAATTTCTACTGCCACCATGAGAGTTCTAACCTGATTTGCAAATTTAGCCCATCCATCCTTGGTCACATTGTTATTTTTGCCAGCCGTAGCCAGAACCTCTTCAAAACGCTGATTAAGATCACTTGTCTCCTGAGGAAGTTCAGGTATGGTTACGCCGTCCGGACCTGGTCTAAGCAGACTCTTTAAAGAATCCACATCCTTTGCTCCGGTAACAAGTTTGGTAAAAGGAACGAAGATACTGGACTTGACATTAAAATCACGGGAGTGAGTTACTGAAGCTCCGACACCTAGACTTCCGGTAACGCCCAGACCGAAATTAGCAGAAACCTGTCCCATCCCCTGTCCTGTCCAGCCCTTCTGTTCAGCAACAACTATCGGATTGGCACGTTTTGCAAGCACACTGTCTAAAGCACTGATAACTCCGCGAGACTGCAGGCTCTCAAGGTACTGCTTGTTGCTCTGCATTACCTCTCCGGAATGACGGCCCAGGAAGCGGAAAAACTTTGTGCCAAGACCGCCAATGCCAAATGCCAGCTTCTTCAAACCGCCGACAATCACGTCACCTACAGTTCTGCTGGTAGCAAGCTTGCAGCGCTCAGCATCGAGGATCATATCCTCAACAGTCGGATAGGTTCTGGTTACAAAATGGGAAAAATCTCCACCCACCCCCGCAGTGGCCTTGCCTCCGGTTTTTGCAGCCTCATTACCAAACTTGGCCACGCCCTTTAACTCAAGACCGCCGCCAATTCTATAGGTAACCTCAAGCGGATGCCCCTTGCCCTTGCAGATTATTTCTCCAATCACCTTGAAACGGGCACCGGCACGGACACCAGCAGTAACAGCTTCAATGCCGAGACCAAGAAAGGCTCCAAGACCGGCAGTAAACTCAACGGTACGCTTACCGCCCTTTTCTGCGTATGGAGTTATGATCTTTCTTAAAACATCCTTCTGGGCATGTTCCTTCTCAAAAATTCGGATCTGATCGTTGGTACGGTGAGAGATTTCCAGAGTTTCTTCTATGGTAGACTCAAGAGCAAAGCCCTCTGGCAGACGGACCTTTCCTGACTGGGAATCCATTCTCTGCAGTTTGGTATTCAAATCAGCAAGACTGGACTCCAGTTTCGCCTCCAGAGCTTTAATATCTTCAAAATCCTGCTCACTGACATGATCCTTGACTCCGAAGGTGAATAAATTCTGAATACCGCGAAGCTTGCCTTCAAAGAAATCCATCTGTTTGGAACCTGGATTATTCTTATTCAGAATCTTCTGGGTTTCATAACGGAAAACACGCAGAGTTTTCTTCATGATCTGCAGCTGAGCTATCGGATCATTTCCTTCAGCTGAGGAGGATAAGCCTTTTGTAAGCTTGGATCTGGCCTCTCTTAGTTTTGCGATGTCCTGCTTCAGCCGGGTCAGATCATTCAGAACACTGCTTTTAAAGGAATCTGTCAGCTGACTGTTGCTCTTTAAGAACTCGTCAACCTCATCTGTAACCTTTTTATCAAGATTATCCAGAACATCCTTGCCATCAACGGATTTCTTGATGTTGTCAAAGGATTCCTTGACCAGATCTCTAACACTCTCAGGATCCGTAAAATCCCAGTCCTTACCTGAGGTAACCTCATGACGGTTGGCAAAATTCTGCGCCTGCCCTCTTCCTGCTATGAATGAGGAATTGGCATTACCGTTCAGATAATCATCCACACCGGAATCAGGCTGATTAGGGTTAAGACCCTGACTGCCTTCTGGCTGATTAAGACGCTGAGCTTCAGGGTTGCTGTTGTTATTGACAATGTTGTTACCGGAAACAACATTCTCCCCCTGAAGATTGATATTATTAAGGCTTGAATTCAAGCCGCTGTTGATGCGCTCACTCATAGCTCATCCTCCTAACTCTCAAGAGGAAAATGTTTAGCAAAATAATCTCTGGTTGCTCTGACAGAACGAACCATAATTTCCACCCAGGCGGCAAAGGCATCAGTTGAACTGATGGTGTTGGCACTGCGTCTGTCAGCGGCAAGCACCAGATCTCCCTCTCCATCCAGCATCAGAGTAACTTCGCAGGCGGCACCGCTTAAATCATTGAGTTTTAAAAGTGCCAGAGCCTTTTTACCTGCATCAGGTGAAGTAAGATCACCGAAAGCTCCAACCGGAGAGGAAATAAGAATCATATCTGATTCAACCAGGTAGTGAAGATTGATGATAATGTCATCATCTACGGTAAAGGTGTCGGTATTATCAGTCTCATCCAGAGAAATATCTTCCATAACCAGAGAGCTGAATTCCTTTAAAACAGATGCAAACTGATCTCTAAGCATAGGTCTGACCTCTCAAACGCCAGTCATTGACACTGCGGGCATAATCCTCAAAACAGCTCTCAATAGATTCGGCAGCAGGAAACTCGTTTAAATAACGTCTCTCAGTCAGATAAAGCATATTGTCTTTGCCCACGGAAAGAGTTGCGCCATCGGTTCCTGACCAGAAAAAATTGCCTTTTAAGGCTGCCAGGAGAAATTCTCCGGCACGGCTTAGCACAGTTAAATCAAGTACTCTGAATCTGAAGAGCACAGCAGTAGGATCAGCAGGCACAGGAACAATTGACAGACTGATAGAGTCAAAGAGCAGAGACAGCACACCGCTCTTGCCTTCTACTGTATCAGGGAACTGCTCCTTCACAAGGTTGCTGAATGCTTCGTAATCGGTATTCATAAAAGCTCTCTTATGTGTTAACACGTCGTAATGATATAACCTACAGTATAAGAGATTTCGAAAAGCTATTATTTACTTAATGTAGCAGAAATTGATATAAATCACATTAAAAAACTGAGAAGCTGACAGCTTACAGGCTACAGTCTGAAAGAACTGTCTGGAATTATATTTCAGCTATATTCTGCAATGATTTCTGGCTTGCTTTACCGGATACAAAATACACCTGATTAAAAATAATAGTTAAATAGAAACAGTCTGTATTTTGAGTGCAGGAATTAACATCGTTGAATGTCTATGACATAAATGTTTCAAAAAAAGACACTGGCAAATCAACAAAATGTATTTACTACAGATATAGAAAAATCCAATTAAAAGATAGATCTCTGTTTTGTTCTTACAAAAGCGGTATACTACTTTGGTCTCGACTATAACTCAGTTGTTTTTAGTAATTGTTAACTTACTGTTTTATAATTTTATTTTTACTAAATTCTGCCGAGTCTTTCTTTAAAAATTCGATGTATTGATTTATAAGGAAATTTTCTAAATCATTCGGAACCGTTGGTATATAAGTTTTTCCCGAGATTTATAGAGTCAAATAGTTCAAAAAATATGAGACTCGGTAAAATGGCATATTCAGCCCTTATGTATCAAGGTCTTTGGAAGGTGCGGTTCTAAAACCTTTTCCCCATAAGGGGACGAAAACACATTTAGAACATCTGTCCTTTCACGAGAATAGCAAACTATGCAGAGAATACCCTAAGCTTGCGCTTTTTTTTGCTGATTTTTTCACAGAACAATTGGATATAAAATATCTTCTTGATCCCCAAAAACATGAAATAATTCCCTCCGGCTTTGCTAATACCACACTAGATAAAGTAGCAACACTAGACAACATCGAACATCATGCTGCTAGTGTGTTTTTTGAAGTTATGACCGAGAGAATTTTAAAAGAAAACTTTTTAGATTATGTGCAATTTAAGAAATAATCTGCGTTTTATTTGGTGATTATAGGAAAATTGTGATCCTAAACAGCCAGATAAATCACGATTGCTCATTTCTCACATAGCAGCTCTTAAAAAACGAACTAAACTTAAGAGGTGATTATAAAAAAGAGCGGTTGTTATTATGAAGAAAATCCTTTCATTCCTTGTCGGGACTGTTGTCTTTTCCTATACCGGTGCCGTTAGTGCCAATACGCAGAAAGAGCTTGATAGTGCATGTGAGCAAGGCAGTAGTGAGGACTGTATTCTTGCGGCAGACGCATACGTTAAAGGCTCAAACGGCGTACTGAATTACACCAAAGCGATTGAATTCTACAATAAGGCATGTGTCTCCGATCCCAATTCAAATGCATGTAAGGAGATAATATTTACAGACTCTGCAGTAACGGTCTCCCTACGCAATATTTCTGATGTTTCTGCAAATGCCCAGAGCAAACTTCTAAAATCTCCAAACGAAGAAGAACTGAAAAATGTATTCGATACACTGAAAAAAGAATGCGATTTAAACAACGACAACCGAGCATGTGCAATCTACGGAGATATGCTTGTTTCCGGTATCGGCTGTGACAGAAATCTGGAGTTAGGCTTATCGGTTTTAAATCAGTCTGCAGCAAAAGCAGATCTGTATGCTCTGTCATCACTAGGCTACCGTTACTACAACGGCATAGATGTAGAGCCAAACGAATTCAAAGCCTTTAGACTGCTGAATGTTTCTTGTGACAATGACGATTTCGGTGCTTGCAGAATGGTGTCATCCATATACAGAAAGGGTCTTGGAGTCGGTGTTAAGAAAGACGATCTCATCAAAATCTATCAACAGAAATGTGATGAGCAGAAAGCAGTAAGCTGTCATAAGCTTGCAAACATCAAAAATGCATCTGAGGATGAACACGAAACCAAGCAGGCCTTGGAACTTCTGAAAATGGGCTGTGATCTGGGCGGTGTCCGAAGCTGTGTTGAATTAGGCGATATGTATTCTAACGGAACGATTAATCAGCGTGACGATGAATATGCCTTTTCATGTTATAAAACAGCTTGTGACAAGAATGATCCTATCGGCTGTCTGAATCTGGGTTATGCCTACAGAATGGGCAGCGGCATAGAGCAGGACATTAAATTGGCCTATAAGCTTTTCCACAAAAGCTGCAAAAGAGGATCATCACAAGCTTGTGCAGTCCTAGCACAAATGCCACGGGTTGAGGATGACTGATAAGCAGCAGTCCTTTCCAATCACTTCCTAACAGATAGAGGAGAGAGCCCAATCTCTCCCCTATTTCATTCTCTATCAGCTTTTTTAATCAGCTTTAATGTACCTAAGCAGAATTCGTACTTTAAAGGACATTAAATAATGCTGAAAAACAAATTAACCATAACAGCTGCAGCCATAGCTCTTGTCATGCTGGCTACAGTCTGCACCACAAAGCCAAACAGTTCCCTCCATAGTTTTATTTCCCCGTTAGGGGACGAGAACTAAGTAACAACTGCTCATTACGTAGAAGATTAACAGTTTGAAATTTAATTCACCGTAAGTTGACACAACACATGTACTATCGGGAAGCTAGATAGAATAAGAGCTTTCTTGGAAAAAGTAACAGGGATACTATTTGCTTAAGCTAACTAATCCAGACAAGAAATTAGAAGGGAACCAAGACATTAGATAAGAGTCTTTTGTTTGAATACTGGAGCTCGTTTAGAACGGTGAAATTACTTATGGCAGTTTGATAAGAGTTCCCCCTTTCGCTTACCTGCCTCGTATGAGATCTGCAGAAGTTCTTCAGGAGACAGAACATCCTTCTGCTGCATGAGACGGCAGATTCGTACTGGATTTTCAAACACCAGTCTCATTTAAAAGAGACGGAGGTTATGTCATCTTTCCGGAGATAGCCCTGATAATTAACAGTCTTGTAAAGAAATACGAGGCAGCCTTTCAGGATGAAATAATCAGTGATGAAGACACCTTAAATCAGCTTTATGAACGATGCTACATTTCATCCTATAAACTAAGAAGTACAGTCTTTCATCTGGAAGGGATCAGAATAAACAGCTTTATTGGAACAATCACTATAAGTTGCAGAAGCAACTCCACCATGAAGAACTTTTTAAATATGCTTCTTACTTTTGGAGAGTATTCAGGTATTGGCATCAAAACCAGTATAGGCATGGGAGCTTACAGATTGATAGTAATTGAAAGAAAACCAAAGACTTTCCAGCAGGCTGAATGTTAATCATTTTGTCTCCTAATTGGAATAACGCCTCTTTAGCGATACCGACACTCCTTTCATACAAACTCATCATAAAAGGGAATCAGTCCCCTTTCTTTAGTGGTGATCTGTTAATACTCAAGAGCATCATCTTTTCAATAAATATGCACTCCTAATAAAAATTCTAAGTTGATTCATTTATGAGTTTCTCTAAAAGGAAACGTCCCCTTACGGAGAATAAGTTTTAGAACTTGAATATGGAGCCTGGGATAATAGAGATGACAAAGATTGTTTTCGTCCCCTGATGGGGAAATAATTTGATTACCAATACACTAGATCTGACCACAAGATCACGCATACAGTTCAAAACAGAAGAATATTTTATTATTTTTTCTAATAAAAACAAGGATCTTTATTTTAAGGATCATTCTTTACTGTGGTTAATAGCTCTTCTGTAAAAATCCTAATCTTAAAGAGCCATTAACTACGATTATCAGAGCTCTCCCCTACCGCAAGAGCTTCCTAAAGATAGTTATTCAGTCAAATA
>ONFP01000112.1 GCA_900317105.1 uncultured Succinatimonas sp.
TGGTATGTTGTTGACAAGGATGTTAAAAACAATACCCTAATCGTGGCTGAAGGCAATGATGACAAGGCTTTATACTCAATTGGACTGAATGCGATTTCAGAAACCTGGATAACAGATTGTCCAAACTTACCATTTGAGTGCACTTGTAAAATTCGCTACCGTCAGCCTGATGTTGAATGTACAATTTACCGCGAAAAGGAAAACCTGAGGGTTATGTTTAAAAAGCCTGTTGCTGCTGTTGCCCCTGGTCAGTCAGTGGTCTTCTATGACGGACCTGACTGTTTAGGTGGAGCTGTTATTGATAGTCACATCAAGGATTAGCTGTATGACCGATATTAAATCAGAGACAATCGCACTTGCAGCATTATTTCAGTGCTGCACTCAGATTCAGAGACTGGCATCAACCGGTTACTATGACGAGCAGTCTGTTTCATGTGTACTCAGAGCACTTCTGGTTACCGATCCGAGAACAATTGAGGATATTTATGAGCCATCAAGACTGATGGTTGGATTCAAACAGCTTGTGGACAGTTTCGGCAAATCTGATGTTACCAAGACTGCTACAACCATTGAAGTTACCAAAATGGCCTTAAAGCTGATTTCTCTTGCCCACAACGTTGAGAGAAATTCAAAGATCTTCGGCAGACTATCTGACGAAATCGACGGTCTGAAAAGAGCTGTTACCGCAGAACATCCTGACTTTTTTGAAGCTGGTATATCTGTTGTTAACGATCCAACCAACATTCATCTTTTCGGTTCTCTTTATCAGTCAATTATCAGCCCTAATTTTGCAAAACTCCTGATTTACGGAGAGGAGCGTCATCTTAGAATTCCTGAGAATCAGGAGAAGATAAGAGCACTGCTGCTTGCTGGTATCAGAGCTGTAATTCTGTGGAGACAGGTTGGCGGCAGAAGACGATTCCTGGTATTCCGTCGCAAGGCAATTTTAGAATACGCGAAAAAGTTTTCCTAACAGTTCGATGTACTTTTCTAATGAGGATTAAAATGAACTTATCATCACTATCTGCAATTTCACCATTGGACGGACGTTACGGTTCTAAGACCGAAGAACTAAGACCAATCTTCTCAGAGTATGGTCTGATGCGTTTCCGAGTTCAGGTTGAACTTACATGGTTAAAGCACCTGGCAGCCTGCGAGGAAATTAAGGAAGTTCCAGCATTTTCAAAGGAAACAATTGCTTTTATTGATGACATCATCGCTAATTTCTCAGAAGAAGACGCGTTAGATATCAAAAAGCGTGAAGCTGTAACTAACCACGATGTTAAGGCAGTTGAGTATTTCTTAAAGGATAAGACTGCAAAATGCGAAGAGATTGCAAAGGTAAAGGAATTTATCCACTTTGCATGTACCTCAGAAGATATCAACAATAACTCTCACGCCCTAATGCTGAAGACTGCCCGCGAGGAGGTTATTCTTCCTGTTATTGATGAAATCATCGCCAAGATCACAGAGCTTGCACACAAATATGCAGACGTTCCTCTTTTAGCAAGAACCCACGGTCAGCCAGCCTCTCCAACCACTATCGGTAAGGAAATGGCAAACGTTGTATACCGTATGCGTCGTCAGCGCAAGCAGATCGAAGCTGTTGAAATCATGGGCAAGATCAACGGTGCAGTTGGCAATTTCAATGCTCACAGTGTTTCCTATCCAAATGTTGACTGGTATGAGTTCTCAAAGAAATTTGAAGAGGATTTAGGTCTGACCTTTAATCCATATACCACTCAGATTGAGCCTCATGACTACATTGCAGAACTGTTTGCTGCAGTTGACAGATTCAACACCATCCTTATCGACTTTGACAGAGACATCTGGGGATACATTTCAAACGGTGTATTCACTCAGAAGACTATTGCTGGAGAAATTGGTTCTTCAACCATGCCTCACAAGGTTAACCCAATCGATTTTGAAAACTCTGAGGGTAATCTGGGAATTGCAAATGCCCTGTTTGTTCACTTAGGCAACAAGCTTCCAATTTCACGTTTCCAGAGAGATCTTACCGATTCAACTGTACTGCGTAATTTAGGTGTAGCCTTCGGTTACTCAATTCTTGCCTACAAGTCTACTCTAAAGGGCATTTCAAAGCTTCAGGCCAATGCTGAGCATACAGCAATTGAGCTTGATAACAACTGGGAAGTTTTAGCTGAGCCATACCAGACTGTAATGCGTCGTTACGGCATTGAGAATCCATATGAGAAGTTAAAGGCTCTTACCCGCGGTCAGAAAGTTACCAAGGAAATCATGGAGAACTTCCTAGAAGAGCTTGATATGCCAGAAGAGGCAAAGGCTCTACTAAGAGGTCTAACCCCTGCTAAATATATCGGTCGTGCTGTTCAGTTCGCAAAAGATATCTAATCTATAGATATAGACCGAATATAATCTAAAACTGAAGAGGCTTATCAAAGAGCTCTTCAGTTTTTAGTTTCAGGATATAGTATGAAGCTATATCCAACTATTCAAAATCAGTATTAGAAAAAAGCCCTTCTATCATATAACTTATCCTTACTAAAACTAAATAATAAGGAAAGATCTATATGAACAAGACAATACCATTCAGATTTGACTATGTCGGCAGCTTCTTAAGACCCTCTGCTGTTAAGAATGCGAGAACTCTGTACAAGGCAAACAAACTTTCAAAAGAAGAGCTTAATGTTGTAGAAAACGAAGAAATTGCAAAGCTTATCCAGAAACAGAAAAATGCAGGTTTCCATGTAATCACCGATGGTGAATACAGAAGAGCATACTGGCATCTTGATTTCTTCTGGGGACTAAATGGTATTGAAGAGACAGAATTAAGCCACGGTTATTTCTTCCACGGAGAAGAAACTGCAAAAGGGTCAATTAAGGTAACAGGAAAAATCACCGGTGAGAATCATCCTTTTGTACAGTACTTTAAATATGTAAAAGAATTTGAGGATGAAAATACTGTAGCCAAACAGACCTTCCCTGCTCCTGCACAGCTTCTGGCAGAGCTGTTCAGAAAGGACAACATCGAGAATACAAAGTCCTTCTATCCTGATATCAACGTTCTGATTGAAGATATCGGTGCAGCATACAGAACAGTCATCAGAGAACTTTATGAAGCCGGCTGTAGAAATATTCAGCTAGACGACTGTACCTGGGGAATGTTCGTAGATGAGAAATACTGGGCAAACCGTCAGAACGGAAATGTCTCCTTTGAGGACGAGGCCAATAAATATCTGAGAGTAAATAATCTTGCTCTTGAAGGCAAACCTTCTGATCTGACCATCACCACTCATGTCTGCCGCGGCAACTATCACTCAACCTATGCCTGCACAGGTCCATACGACAAGATTGCTCCTTTCTTATTTGCTAGGGAGAACGTTGATGCCTTCTATCTTGAGTTCGATGATGAACGTTCAGGCGGCTTTGAATGTCTGAAATACATTCCTAAGGATAAAAAGGTTATTCTAGGTTTAATTACCTCAAAGAGAGCCGATCTTGAGGATAAGGAATTCATCAAGAAAAGAATAGCAGAGGCATCAAAGTACGTTGATCTGGACAGACTTAATCTATCACCACAGTGTGGTTTTGCTTCTTGTGAAATCGGCAATAAATTAACCGAAGATGATCAGTGGGCAAAACTGAAGCTGGTTAAGGAGATAGCAGGAGAAGTCTGGAGAGATAATCAGTAAACGAACACAGAACAGAATGTAGAAAGGAGATGAGAGCTGAGTCCATCTCTTTTCTTTTTTATATCATTTAGGTTAATTTTTTATTTTCTGGTCGTCGATTCCATCATATCCAAAATACCATTCTAGGACATTAACGGCTTGGTCCATCAAATTGAGAAAAGCTTTTAACACTCTCTATCTACTTTAGTAGAAAAAGTGGCAGACTTAAATTTAAATGCTGGCAGAATCACCAGCATTGATTTTGAAAGGATTATTTTGAGGTATCTAGTTCATCAAATGATTTAACCAGATCATCAATTGCCTTGCACTGTTTTAAGAACGGTTCAAGTTTATCCAAAGGCAGAGCAGAAGGACCATCACATTTAGCCTCATTTGGATTTGGATGAGCTTCAAGAAATAGACCGCCAATACCCACAGCCATACCTGCACGAGCAAGATCTGCAACCTGGGCTCTTCTGCCACCTGAGGCTGCGCCGGTACTGTCTCGGCACTGCAGAGAATGTGTAACGTCAAAAATAATAGGATAGCCACCGCATACCTGTTTCATAACTCCAAAGCCTAACATATCAACAACCAGATTGTCATAGCCGAAGTTTGTGCCGCGGTCGCACAGCAGAATATTTCTGTTTCCGCACTCTTCAATCTTCTGTGTGATGTTAATCATCTGAGATGGAGAAAGGAACTGAGGCTTCTTAATATTGATTACCTTACCGGTTTTAGCAATTGCCGCTACAAGATCAGTCTGTCTTGCAAGGAAAGCAGGAATCTGCAGAACATCACAAACCTCAGCAACGATAGGAGCCTGAAAGACTTCATGCACATCGGTAATCACAGGAACATTGAAGGTTTTCTTAAGTTCCTCAAAAATCTTCATGCCTTCATCAAGACCAGGACCACGGTATGAAAATACAGAAGAACGGTTTGCCTTGTCAAAACTTGCTTTAAAGACATATGGAATATTAAGTTTTGAGGTAACATTTACATAATGTTCACAGACCTTCATTGCAAGATCACGACTCTCAAGAACATTCATTCCACCAAATAGAACAAACTTATTCTGATTGGAAACCTTGATATCTCCAATCTCAATTACTCTATGCTGCATAAAATAACTCCTTAATACTGAGTTAATTTTACCATGAAAAGAAAAAGATTATGAAAAGAAAAAGATTATATTTAACCATCAGCCGAAAGGGACATAAAAAAACAATAAATAGAAGAAAAATATCGGTGACAAACAAATCAATCTGTATTGCCACCGAATTCCTGGAGATCTAGCTGATTGAATCTAATTGCGAAATTGAGGTATGTCGGCGATCAAGTCCATTATTCTTGTAATATTCGGCCTTTGCCTTGTACATTCTCTCATCAGCAAGCTTTGCAAGTTCATCTATGTTTGCATCAGGATAATCTACC
>ONFP01000121.1 GCA_900317105.1 uncultured Succinatimonas sp.
CATGAGATTGATGTGCTTCTGTTCTGTTCAAGTGTGGAGGGACAGGGAGAAGTTGCAGAGGTTACCCCTTATCTGTCTTCATGGGTATATGAGAATATTGGAAAGGAGCCTGAGGATAGAGCCTCTTATGAAAAGATTCCCGTTGTAGGTGCCTTTACCAAGTTTGATGCCTGCTTTACCCGTGATATCGGTAAAGAGGCCGCCTCCCTATCTGATATTGGTAAGACCATTACCACAGCAATGGAGCGCTATGCTACCGGCTGGATTCAGAACTGGGCTCATGGTCAGGAGTTCAATCAGTTCTTCTTTGTAAGAAGACCAAATCTGCATTCAAAGAATGATGTATATGAATTCAGTTCTGAGGATGTGGAAACCGGAATTCGTCCTGAATATCAGTCTTATATCGATGCCTATAAAAAGGAAATCGTTAAAGATCCTGATATGAAATATGTATATGAGTTTAATCATTACAAACAGATGGGCAGGGCAGAGGATACACCTGTTATCTCCGAGGTACTAAAGGCCAATGATGGTGGTATTCAGTACCTTTCATCCTTCCTTAAGGATAATTTTACTGATTACAACTTTGGTAAAGAGAAATTTAATGACAGCATTAAGAGTCTGACCGCTAATTTGAGAAACCGCATCGGTAAGTATGCAAGAGAGTCTGGTGAACAGGCCTTAAGAATTGCTCATGCTAATGCATTATCCAAATTCAGGCAGTTAGCATCTTGTGATGTTGTTGCAGGAACCTTCGGTCGTTTTAGAAGCTTTATTGAAATCAATGAAGATCTTGCCCGAGAGAATTATCTTGAAAACTTCAGTGGCGGTCGCTCAAGCAATGCCTTCCGTTTCGCAAAGGCTTTAACTAAGATGCGCGAGGATAACCTTGAATCAATGCGTAACGGAGTGTTTTTTGATGTAATGCTTGCTGATATTTTAAGATATTGGGAGATTGAAAAGAAGAATGTTGAGGATTACCCTGAGGATGATCGCGAAGCATTTAATTTCTTCATTGCTGATAACGGTTCTCTGATTACTGATAAGAATGTTCTCAAGGATAAGTTCCATGAGCTGATGCAGTTTTTAACAGTAGAGCTTTCCAAAGCCTATAATGCTATGAATGTTGAGCAGGCTGTTATTGATGCAATTGACCCTTATGAGTCTCCTACCTCAAAGAAGGATGATCTGTGTGATGGGCAGTGTGCAAGAGCTTTGCAGATTATCTCTGATTTCAATACATACCTGTGTGTAGGTAAACAGGATAATTCAAATATCGAACGCATTAAAGTAAGAGGCAGAGCCGATAATGTGTCAGAAGAAGAGCCTTCACGTCCTTTGTTTAAGGAGAGCTCTGAGCACAGAAACTTCATGCCTGATGTAAAAAGAGCGAATGTGGATAATATCAGACTGCATTACTGCAATGATTATTTCAGTGTGCTTTTGAATGTTATCTGTGCAAAGAATGTAACAGCAGATAGCAAATATAATATTTCTCCAGAGCTCAATCGAGAAATCTGTGAGATTCTATCTGATATTGATAGTGTTTTTTAGAGAATTAAGATGTCTGAATTTACAGAAAAACTAATCGCCTCCATTATTAAGGAAAACAATCAGGGATACCTGATTTTAAAAAACAGCTGGTCTCTATTTGATTCTAACATTGGATTTGGGGGTAATACTCACAGCTTCAATATAACAATCAGATCTGAGAAAGGTCAGGAGATTATTGCAGAAGAGAGTATAAAGCCTGAGGACATATCTCCCTCTTCTCAGGATAAGGGCTTTAAAATCAGGCTGAGTACTCAGTCATTTAACAGTGTCTCATCTCAGGTTAACCGTTACAGCGGTAAATTTGAAACCTTTGTAAAAGAATTCACCACAGCAGACAACAAGGTAGTTGGACCTACTAGAGAGTTCTTCACCTTAACTGAAGGTGATATCTCTCTTATTCTTGAATCAGAGGAACCACAGGCTCAGTATGTTGACTCTCCTGTTCAATCTTCTCTTAATTCTACAGCTTCTGCCTCATCTGAAAACTTATTCTCTGGGGTAAATCAGGATACTCCTGTTTCGCAGAATGTTCAGCCTGCTTCTTCTCCAAAAAAGAAGGCATTCCTGATTCCACTGATTGCAGCCATTGCAGCTTTGCTTCTACTGCTAGCTGCCTTCCTCATCTGGAAGGGCTTTTTCAGCGGTGATGATGCTGTGGCTACACAGAATCCTGCTGTAACAGAGGCTCAGATTATTGAGGAGCCGATGACAGAACCTGTTTTGGAAGATGAAAGTAAGAAAGCTGACGATGAAAACAAGAATGCTGCTGATGATGGCAAGAGTTCAGAGAGTTCATCTTCAGATGAGAATAGTCAGAATGCTCCAGCTGAAGCTGTCAACCAGGAACCTCAGTCTCCTGCTGAAAATCAGGCGGCTGCACAGTCATCTGCTGAAACTCCTGCTGTTTCTGCAAACAGTACAGCTTCATCTGGCTCTCCTTCAGCCTGCACTTTAAGTTCAGAAAAGGATGAAGTGATTATAAGTAGCTGTCTGAGCACTAATCCTAAGATTGAGGTGATTTCATCCCTGTCAGAACAGTCATTAAATAACGATCGCTGTGATTTAGGCAAACGTCTTCTATCAAGTTACGGTCGAAAAGATTCTTCTGCTGCCTATATGTTTGCTAAGTATTTTGATCCAAATTCTACTGCACAAAGCAAGTGTATAAAGAAAGATAAGACTCAGGCTCTTTACTGGTATCAGAAAGCGTCTGATCTTGGTATGAATGAGGCTAATGAGGCCATAGGTAAGCTTAAGGAGTAATGGAAATGAAACTCAGATACATAACTTTAAGTGCAGTGCTTATGTCAGCTCTGTCCTGCAATACCTATGCTGATACTCCTCTTTTAATGGAGGGTAAAAAATCCATTTATCAGAGAGTTCTGACAACACCAGCCTGTGTTTTAAAGAAAAATGCTGCAGATTCTTCCGGCGATAAGGTAGCTGCTTTTTCTCGTTTCTATATTTATAAGGATGAGGGAAACTCATATCTTGTAGGACCTGATGTTTCTGGTAAGACTTCAGGTTACCTTGATAAGAGCTGTGTAGTTGATTGGAAAATGCAGACTGCACTGATGTTTACCAATCCTGCTTCAAGAAATAGGGCCCTGATTTTTAAGACAAAGGATGAGCTGCAGAAGCTTGTGGATGATTCTGATCCTAAGAGCAAGGTTTCTCCTATGATGGACAAGCTCTCAAAGAATGAGCAGATCCCTGGTGTTATATCTGTAGAGCCTGAAACCTATATTGACTACAAAAAACAGTTCTATCTGCTTCCTATTCTTGATTTTGAAGAGACTATGTTTGATGACGGTAATTATCTGCGTGAGCTTAAGATTGCCTCGGTCACCAAGAAAGAGGATAAGTCCAAGGGTAAGACCGATCTTCAGAATGAGCTGAAAACCTTTAAAGCTGCCGTTGTATTTGTAATCGATTCAAGTATATCAATGCAGCCATACATTGACAGAACCAAGGAAACCATCAGATCGATTGCCAAGCACATCAAAGAGCAGAAGCTTTCCAACAGTGTTCATTTCGGTCTTGTCTCTTTCAGATCAAGTACCAAGGCTGTACCTGAGCTTGAATATGTATCAAAGGTTTTCGTAAAACCTGGTGAGGCTACTGATGAGGAGCAGTTCAAGAAAAAGCTTGAAACTCTTAATCAGGCTACGGTTTCAAGTAAATACTTCGATGAAGATTCCTTTGCGGGTATTAATTCAGCTTTAGAGAAAATCGACTGGTCAAATTATGGCGGAAGATATGTGGTACTGATTACTGATGCAGGTGGTATCAGCGGTTCCGATAAGTTCTCTTCCACCGGTCTTGATTCAAAAGAGCTTCGTGCTGAGGCTAAGCACAAGGGTGTAGCTATTTATGCAATGCATCTTCTGACAGACTCCGGCAAGAGAAATTCAAATCATGACCGTGCTAAGAATCAGTATCAGGATCTGACTTACAACGAGACCATTCAGAAGTCTCTGTACTATCCTGTCAATGCCGGTGATGTCACCAGCTTCGGTAATAAAATCGATGAGCTTTCAAAGAACATTACCAATCAGGTAAAGCTTGCATCAATGGGTAAGGATGCTTTAGGTACTGCTCCTGATCCAAAGGATGATTCTGCTATGGCATCAGATACTGCTGCTTTAGGTTATGCAATGCAGCTTGCCTATTTAGGTGAGAAACTGGGTACAAGTGCACCTGATTTCCTTTCCGGATGGATTTCTGATCGTGATCTTGTTGCCCACGACAAGGTTACAAGTACTCCAGTGGTTCTTTTAACCAAGGATGAGCTGTCCTCTTTGAAGGATATAACCAAGAAGATTCTGGACTCTGCCAATG
>ONFP01000024.1 GCA_900317105.1 uncultured Succinatimonas sp.
TATCTACGTAATATGCATTCTTTTCAATTACTGTTGAAAAGTCTTCAATACCTGTTAAAAACAAAACATCTTTCTTCATAAACGCCTCTTTACTGTTTCAATATAAGATTTTAGCACAGGAAGGAGATAGAAAAATAACGGTATCATACGCAAAAAATGTTCTGAGTAATTTTTACAGTTATGACTTCACATAATTTACATTAGGTTGCCTTGGTGTTTTGTAAACACTATAAATTTTCATTGTTACTAAGAGTCATTTAAAAAATTTAACATAATATAAATTATGCGAAGTTGTAATAGTAAGATTACTATGGTTTTTCATATATACAGTTACAGACTTAAATGTTCTTTCTTATGTTAAAATGTTCTCTCTATTTGTAATATAAGTTAGAAAATCCATGTTCGAATTAAGACAGTATTTACTGCTGTTTATTACAGCAACCATCTGGGGTTCAGGTTTTGTGGCTCAGAAACTGGGAATGTCGTATATATCTCCATTTGCATTCACTTTTTTTAGAACCTTACTTGGAGCGCTATTCTTAATTCCGGTTATTCTTTTTATCCGCAGTTACAATCAGAAGCACAAATATAAGCAAAGAACCGTCAATAAAAGATATCTGGTTATAGGATCGATATGCTGTGGATTCTTTCTGATTCTATCTGAATCTCTTCAGCAGTTTGGTCTGGTTACTGCAGATGTAAACAAAGCCTCATTCATAACCTCCTTATACATGATTTTTGTACCGATTCTTGGTATTTTCCTTGGCCATAAAATTACATTCAAAGTCATTCTGGCTGTGATTATTTCCTGTATTGGTCTATATTTATTCTGCATAAAGGATGAAATTGCCTTTGAACAAGGTGATCTGCTGGTATTTCTATGTGCAATTGGATTTGCATGCCATATTCTGGTGATAGCTTATTTTATAAATCATGTAGACGGAGTAATTCTTTCCTGTGGACAGTTTTTCTGTGCTTCCTTTTTAGGTTTTGTAATGATGTGTTTTACAGGCTTTCCTATAGCAGAAAACCTTATAAAATGCATTCCTGCCCTGCTCTACGCTGGAATCATGTCAAACGGTGTTGCCTACACTCTACAGATCGTAGCCCAGAAAGGCATAAATCCAACAGTTGCCTCTTTAATTCTTTCCCTTGAATCAGTCATGGGTGCGGTATTTGGCATTCTGTTCTTAAATGAAGTGATGACGGAACGTGAATTATTAGGAGCAGCTCTAATGTTTCTAGCGATTATCATCACTCAACTTAAATTTACTGTATTAAGAAAGAAAACTGTCTAATATACCTGACAAAAATGCCTTTTTTTGTGATAATTAAAGACGCAAAAACTATAATTTACAAAAACCTATTGCCTAATTATGGATATTTCTTGCCATATTCTCTTCAAAATAATTAATTAATCACTTATTTTATTCATTTTTTTGATATATTTCTTTTAAAATACAATGTGTTAATATATAATCGTACCACGCAGTATTAGAATATTGCTATGTTGTATTTTTCTAATATAATAGCGTATCCTTTGTTTTGTACTATTATTCAAATAAGGCGCCTTTTTGCTCTAAAAATGCTTAATTTTAGCAGTTTATAAAGAGACCAATCTCATAATTGTCTAAATTAAGGTATGCGAGTTATAAAAGATTACTATGTCAAAAAATAACATTGATACTACAGTAGATGATATTTTCTCTGATGCATTTATCAGTGATAGTTTTCAGTCTGATATCGATTTTAATAATTTAGATGAAATTGTTTATAATTCATCTAGTTCGTTTGATATAAGTGAAATAGCGGATATCCTTCTGGATAGTATCGATGAGTATGTCTTTATAACTGATACCACTACCAAGAATATTGTCTATATAAATAAGACCTTATGTGAAGCGCTTGGAATCAATAATTCATTTGTAGGAACCTGCTATGAGCTGCTTTGCGGAAAAGATTCCCCTTGTGTTGACTGCAAAAGCAATTATGTAACTGATGACAGTACATTTATAATCAATCACATAAATTCAAAGCTGCATAAGAATCTAGTAGTAAAATCCCGTAATCTTGAGCTTTACAATCGAACTTATACAATTAATGTAGCAATGCCGCATGAAGATCAGGCAGACAAGATAGTCTTCAGAGATTTAAATAATCTAAATCTCAACGATATTCTTGGACCTTATATAAAAATATACGCAAACAATATCAGCACTCCTGAAGTTCAGCTTTATAAATTCATTGAATATCTGGGAATTGAACTAAACGCAGAGAACTGTACCCTGTTTGAGCATATTGATTTATCAAAAACCGAAGGTTATTCATATCAAGAGATAGACCCAACATTGAATCTGTTAAGGACTCTTATCTGGGTAAACGAAGATCTGAACGTTACAGATGATTATGTGCTGATTCCAAATGATATAGCAAACAAAGCCTACGAAGATCGTATATATAAAGAATACACAGATGGTGACGCTACATATATATCAATTCCTATAGAAAGTGACCTAAACCTTCTGGGCGTAGTTTTTATAAAAAATCCTAATAAAAACTTTCTTAAGATTTTAGAACCTGCGATTAAAACAATTCAGAAACTTCTATCAGGATCTATCGAGCTGAAGAAGATGTATATTGAATTATCCAATGTTTCAAGTATAGATACACTTACAGGATTGAAGAACCGTAAGCAGATGCTTGTGGATATCAATAATCTGTCCCTCCAGAACCGAATTGGCGTTATTTTCCTGAATGTTAATGCTTTAAAAGAGATAAATACAGAACGAGGAACCAAGTTCGGAGATGAGATACTGATAAAAACAGCATCACTTCTAAAGCAGTTAATGCCAGATAATAAAAATATCTACCGTATAGGTGGAGATGAATTTATTGCTATTCATACTGCAATAGATGAAGCAGAATTCTGCGTACTTTCAGATATGCTAAAAGCCTTTATGATTTCAGAGAAAGGCTTCTCAGTTTCAGTTGGAACCAATTGGGAAAAAAGCGGTATTCTGATTCAGAAAGCCATTAATCTGGCAGAATCAGATATGTACACTGAAAAGAAAAGCTACTACAGAAACAATCACAATTCCAGCCGTTACAGAAAGCAGAACGATTCAATATTAAAGCTAATGGAACCAGATAAGATTAAGTCTTATATTGAGCAGAACTGCTTTAAAATATTGTATCAGCCTAAATTCAAAATTCAGAAAGATACTGCTGAAATTGCAGGAGCAGAGGCTCTGGTCAGACTGGTAATCAACAACACTGTTATTCCTCCTGATGATTTTATTCCAGCATTAGAATCAGCACACTACACCTATCTGATAGATTATTTCGTGTTTGAAACTATCTGCAAAAGAATGCGAGATCGTCTTGATCAGAACGAGAAAGTACTGCCTGTTTCATGTAATTTCTCCAGACACACTATTATCAGAACTGACTTTAAAGATACTTTAAAATCGATTCTTAACAAATACAAAATAGGTTACGATCTGATTCCTTTAGAGGTTTCAGAACACACCAATACAACCAGATACAAAGATCTGATTGAAGTAACCAACAAGCTTGCAGAAGAAGGCTTTAATATTTCTATTGACGACTTCGGAACTGCTCATGCAAATATTTATTCTCTTGCAGATCTTTCTGTCAACGAAGTCAAGTTTGATAAGAAACTCATAGACAATCTTGCTTCAGAGAACAATTCTAAGATAACAACTATTCTTGGTGTACTTATTACCATGTGTAAGAAACTTGGTATCAAGACTATAGCGGAAGGTGTAGAGAATAAGGCTCAGAGCGAGATTCTTAAGTCTTTAGGCTGTGATGAAATTCAGGGCTACTATTTCAGTAAGCCAATTAAGGATGAAGATTATTACGGCAAATTCTAAGTAACGCCTATACTTGCAGGCGTTACAGAAAAACTAAGGCTGAGGATTTAATACCTTAAGACGGGCACTTCCCCCTTTCTTCGATAGAACCTGGTACAGTTCATCCACTATAGGAGATAGCTCATTATCAAGGCCGTATGGGTAATTTAGAATCAGCATGCCTGAACCGCACATACCGAAAACTTCCTCCTGAGGCTCAACACAGAGTTCAACCTGCAGCATAGGGATATTGAGTCGCCTTAAATCCTGAGTCAGATTCTTAGAATGATCTCGAAGCTTTCCTAAAACAGGATACCAGATTGCAAATATTCCGGTATTCCATTTTGCATGGCCGTTTTTTACAGCTTTAACAAGATCAATATACTCATTCTTCTCTTCATAAGCTGGATCAATTACAACCATACCTCTGCGAGGTGTTGGAGGTAAAAGCGCATTTAAAGCCTCAAGCCCTTCCCTGTTCTGTATATTACAGCGTCTGTCTCTTTTAAAGTTATTTCTAAGATTCTCAAATTCATTTGGGTGTAAATCAATGAAGGTAAATTTATCTGTATCTCTGCCAAGTTTAGCTTCAAACATTGGAGATCCAGGGTAGAAATTGCCCTCTTCCTGATTTACTGACTCATAAACTTCAAAAAACTCAGGTACAAGTTCATGAAGATTCTTATTATCCTTGATTTTGCTAATGCCGCTTTTATACTCCTGATTCTTCTGTGCTATAAAACCATCAAGCTTATATAGACCAGAACCGGAATGAGTATCAATTACAATGTATGGCTTGTCCTTTCTGTTTAATGCCCTCATCAAGAGACATATAACCATATGCTTTAGAATATCAGCGTGATTACCAGAATGAAAACCGTGTTTATAACTGAGCATAAATCATTTATTCCTTAAAAAATTTGTTGGTAGTTTAACACGAATCGGCGAGATTTAGTCTAAAATTAAGAATGAAACCATAAGAGGAGAATTGACCTTGAAAAGATTAGTCACCGCACTGACAGCACTACTGAGCAGCTTCTGCTGTTCAGCCTTTGTTATTGATTACGATGCAATAAGTGACAACGACAACGTTGAGTACTATGGAGCAAATCCTCTTAATTACTCAACGAATGGAAGCTCAAGCGATGACAGTGTTAATCGAATCGTTGTCCCCCATGACAGACAAAAAGGAATCGCTACCAATGAGGACAATCAAGGCGGAGGCCTTAAACTTGAGGGTGTAAACAAATCAGATCTGGAAAATCTATACTACGGCAACGAACTATACAATAAGACCAAATAGAAACTAGAATCTTCTCTGGTTAATAGCTTCTTCAAGACCTGCAACCCACATCACTGCTGTTTCGTATGCCATAAGAATATCGTGTCTTGTCATAAAACCTGAGGCCATAATTCCATCAACAAATTCAAGATCCAGAGATTCCATTGAAACAGCGATTTTGTAAATTGTCTCGTATTCAGGAATATCATGCATAATCTTCTTGATCCTACTGTCAATCTGCTCAATCAGCATATCAACCTTTGATGTTGTAAAGGCGTACATATGTGAAATCAGAGAGCCGATTCCAAGAGAGAATCCCCATGAAACATCAATGCTTCCAGCGTGATAAAAAGTCAGTTCTTCAATGAATTTTGCTCTTAACAGAAGCTGGCGCAAAGGTTCGAACAGAATATACTTGCCTTTGTTTTTATCAACGTCAGGACGATAAAACTCTTCGAGGATCATGAGAATCATAATGTAGACAAGCTTATTTAAGACTTCTACATCCATTTCATATAAGAAACTCTCAAAATCAGAACCAAGTAGATACTCGTTTTCTCTACCCTGTTCTAGATAATGCAGAATGATAGACATATAGCTTTTTATATCATTGCGAGTAGAGATAAAGCTGACAAACATCTTATATTCAGGCTTTTCTTCCAAAAGCTGTTCTATAACACGAAGACAGATTTCAAAGGAATTACGGTTCACCCTGTAGAAATATGGATTGAAACTTTGTTGAAGAACATCTTTAGGGAAAGCAGGACAGCAGACATAATCAGCCCCCGACTCAAAGGCAATGGAGGCTTTGTTAACATTATCGCAGCGATCACAGATAATCTTAATCCAAGGCGCCTTTTTCAGAATGTTTCTTGCCAGAATGAACTGCTCTTCAATATCCTGAGTCATGTCAATAACAGCATAGGAAATTGAACGAATCTCTTTAAACCAGTTAGTGTAAACAATAGTATATACATCTGCTGCTATAGTCATGCTCTCTTTTTTTAAAAGATTTAGCTGATGCAGAAAGGAAATTGCAGAATCCTGCCGGTCCTGAAGATGCAGGATAAATCTTGTTGCAGGAAGAGCTCTGGCGTATTTAGATAAATCTGGACACAGAGGAAATTCTGTCATACAGATTCCGTTTCTCTGTGTAAAAAGCTCGCTATGCCTTCTTGTATAAAAACCAACAGAAATATGCCTTACATGTTTTTTCTCAATCATGTCAGGTCTAAAACTGCTCTCACCTGCAGTATATCTGAACACATAACATAGCAGATTTGCTTTTCTATCAAAAACAGGAGTTCTCGTAAGAATATTGCAGCGATCTTGTGAGCGCACAAATTTTGGTGATTTTGAACGCAACTGTTCTGGAGTTAACGATGAACTAGCATTTGTTAAGCTATTTGGATTTATATAAGCCATTTATATCCATCATACCAAAATTCAAATCTTAATAGTGATTTGGAAGAACCTGTATTTAGAGTTTAGATAATTATTAAATTATTTTCTTAAATACAGATCTGAAATTTATTATTATCTGAAAACAATTATATTGTAAATCATACTAATAGTCTTTAGCAATTTTGTAATAGACCATGATATATGATTTGCAGAGCACATCATACAAAAAGAACCTCTTTTAGATTCACGACAGCATATTCAGGCACTTTAAATGCTATATTTTCTTTGATATGAGTAATTGATCATTTCCATTGAATGAAAAGCTTTTGGAAATTTATTCGTCTATATGAGTGAAAAATAAACAGAATAAACAGACCTAGAAAAAAAATTTTAGACTAGACTGGATCGGAATTTCTTTTCTGTGAAGCTGCAGATACCTTATCAAGCTTTGTTGAAAGCTCCCCTATTGCATAGCGCTTGTTTCTGTTAATTCTTGCTGAAGCCATCTGATAAAACTTGTCATCATCAACGGAATAGATTGCAGCATTTTTTCTATCAATGAAAACTCTTGCTATCTGATCTTTATAGTAATGGTGATTGATTCCGCGTTTTACGGCTCCAGTAAAGAATCTTGGTTTAAGACTTCCGCATTCCTTATACAAAACAGCAGAACTTCTAGGTTTAATAAGCTTACCAGAAGATGAGGATTTAACATCAAAAAGAACAATTGCGTAGGCTTCAACAGTAATAGGAGCAGAATCCATACGCAGTTTCTTTCTAATTCTGTTAAATCTTATAACTCTGTAAATGTACAGCAGCTGATAGAAGGCAACCAGAATAGATAAGGTATAGAAATGATCATGGAAAACTGCAATATTTCCACTTGAATAGCAGTAGACCAGTACGCCCAAAAGAAGCCAGAATACGTAAAAAGATAAACCGAATCCTTTTTTTACAACTGTATCTACCACATTTACGTCAAACCTTACACCTGCTCTTTGCAAGTACGATTGCAGATAAACATTTGGTGGAAGGTTTTTCAACGTAATCTCCTGTTTTTTAGCGGTCTTTTACTTCAAACCAGAACTGTTTCTCAAGACTGATAAACAGAGACTCTACTGGTGCATTGCTCTTCTGTGTAGCTAAGCTTACCACGAAAATAACAAGTGATGAAATAATAAATCCAGGAACAAGTGAATATAAATCAAAGAATTGCCCCATTTCCCAAATAATAACAGTTGCAGCGCCAGCAATCATACCGCAGATAGCACCTGCAAGTGACATTTTCTTCCAGAATACAGAGATTAGAACTGCAGGACCGAAAGAAGCACCAAAACCAGCCCAAGCATATGAAACAAGTTTTAGAATACCGGAATTAGGATCAAGTGCAATAACATAGGCAACAGCTGCTACCAGAAGAAGCATACCTCTTCCAACCCAGATAAGTTCTCCCTGAGATGCATGCGGACGGATAAGTCTGCAGTAGAAATCAGCAGTCAGTGTAGTTGATGAAACCAGAAGCTGACATGATAAGGTTGACATAACCGCAGCAAGAATAGCAGATAAAAGAATACCGGCGATCCATGGAGAAAACAGACACTGAGTAACAATAATAAAGATCTGTTCTGGATTATTTACGGTAATCTCAGGATGTTTTGCGGCAAATGCAACACCGTAGTAACCAACCATAACCGCACCGGTAAGGCAGAAAATCATCCAGCTGATACTGATTCTGCGAGCTCCGCCCATACCGCGAACAGAGGCTGCTGCCATAAAACGAACCAGAATATGAGGCTGTCCCATATAGCCAAGTCCCCAGCCGGCAAGAGAAATCATACCGATAACGGTTGTCCCCTTCAGCATGTTAGCCATATCAGGACCTTTCATGGCAACAAGTTCATTAGCCTGCTGAAGAGAACCAACATCATAGATGATGATAATCGGAGTAATGATCAGAGCAAAGATCATCAGCGTAGCCTGAACAGCATCAGTCCAGCTAACGGCCAGAAAACCACCGATACATACATAGAGAATGGTTGATACAGCGCCAATCAGCAGAGCATTGTGATAATCAAGGCCGAAAGTCTGTTCAAAAAGTCTGGCACCTGAAACCATTCCGGAGGCACAGTAAACAACAAAGAAGATCAGAATAATAAATGCTGAAACAATTGATGTTATACGCAGTCTGTCTTTAAATCTGGCTGCGAAATAATCAGGAAGAGTAAGAGCATCAGATGCATTCTGAGTAAAAGAACGAAGTCTTGCTGCCACAAACTTCCAGTTACACCACTGACCTATAGTAAGACCGATAGCGATCCAGGCCTGTGACAAGCCGGCGACATATAAGGCACCAGGAAGTCCCATTAAAAGCCAGCCGGACATATCGGAAGCACCTGCAGACAAACCAGTAATAACTTTACCTAAACTTCTGCCGCCAAGAACATAATCATTCAATGATGAGGTAGCGCGTGCAGCATAAATGCCAATAACAATCATGGCAAAAATATAAACGATGAATGTTGTTGTAGTTGTAAACATGTTTTGCTCAAATTATTTTTGTTTAAAGATGGGCGTATTTTAGCAGAAACACGCAGATTTATAAAGAAAAAACCATGTGCGACAAAGAGGTGCACATGGTTATATATCAGCGGAATTTTATGCTAGTCAAGAGCCTTAAGAATTGACTTGAAACCATCGTTTAAGAGAGGGAATACGAAGCCGTTCTTAGCATTGAGATCTGATGACTCAATATGGAAAGTGGTTGCACCGCGTTCACGCTTCCACTGGCTTACAGATAGCTTTCTGAAGTACTTAAGAACAAAGCCCTTCAGCTCTTCTCTGGTAAACTGAGTAAATTCGTTTTCAATGGTATCAAGAATCATCTTTGGCATCAGCAGGTTGTTCTGATGTAGAACATGAATTCTATCCAGAATAACATATGGCATCAGATCACGCTCGTCTGTCTGATTTCCACCAGGACGCAACTCTGCAGTAGGAGCCTGAACACAGACCTTCATCATCTGAGGGCACTCCAGTTTCAATCCCTTGTCATTTACCATCAGACCGTCTTTTGCAATATGCTCATTGATCTTCAGTACTCTACTCTTAGAAATATCACCAATTGGAGCGACACCGCCTGCGGTATCACCATCCATAGTGCAATAACCGACGGCATCCTCTGAAGCATTGCATGTTGTAATCAGAAGCTTATTGTATCTGTTGGCAATCATCCAGATACCAGGAGCACGAGAACGGGCCTGAATGTTCTGAAGAGCAAGATCATCATGCTCCCAGGTCATAGGAGTATCAGATATTGAATTTACAATAGAGGTGTAGTCATCAACAAGTTTCGCAATTGACCATTCATGGTGGTCAGCACCAAGGTCTGAGGATACCCCGGCAGCAGCTTCACGGGTAATACTTCCTGATACGATAGATCCCTGATATACAGTTGTTAACAGATCAGGCATAACCTTCTTTTTAATATAGGACTGCAGATCTTCACTTCCTGTATATTTAGGAAGCTTAAAACCACACTGCTCTAGAAGACGACTGTATTCTTCAAAACCAAGTTCTTCAATTGCGGCAAGCTGACCATAGCATACACATGTAGCACATAAAGCTGAATCAGCACCTCCAGACATTGATAAGGCAAAACCGTGAGAATAGGTCTTAAGCATCCAGTCAAAGAGGCCTAGTCCTACAGCACGAACAATGGTGTCATACTGAGATAATCGAGGTGTAATGCCATTTTTGACGGTAAAAAGATCTTCACGCTTGAATGACAGCAGATTTGAGCGGGCAACGCATTCACCTTTGTCTGCAATCATGCAAAGAGAGTCAAATACATCAGAACCGCTTTCACAGCCGGAAAGATTAGTTAAAAGAACAGGACACTTTAATGACAGACTCAGAGCCTTAACTTTAAGCTCTCTCTTATCTGCTGAATCAAGTTCAAAACGGGCAGCTTCAGGAATAATGAGAAGCTCGATATCCTGAATATAATTAAGATCACCCTCGTTAAAGAGAATACCAACGATTCCCTCAGATGTTTCTATGCAGTTGCACACACCATAGTGGTTTGTGCCAATGTTGAACATACACTCATCAGAGTATGGAGTTGAGAAGTTTCTTACTCTTGAATCCTTTGCATTATAAAAAGAATGGGCAGCAGAAATACCCAGAATAGCCCCTTTGCAAACCATGGCATAACAGTCAAAAACCTTTCCGGTAGTATCAGCAAGAGGAAGACCTACACCTACGGTTATTCCTTCAGGGAGCTCATATTTAAGTTTTAAAAGACAGTTAACAGCCCCCTTTAGAAGCTCCTGATGCTCAAACATGTCTCCACAGCCATAGCCGGTAATACACAACTCAGGAAAAGCTAAAAGCTTAATGCCTTCTTTTTGTGCTTTTTCCGCAAGATCAAGAATTTTTTTTGTATTTATGTCTAAATCTAGTGGCGTTGTATTTACACGTGCAGCGCCAAAGCAAGTATAATTAAACATTACGGTATCCTCTATACGTTTATTGAGTGTAAAAATAACACATTTTTTAAGTTGTGGAGCATACTCGTCAAAAATGACGCATAAAAAAATAATATTGGGCAAAAACCGTGATAAACAAACAATTCATTATTTCCAGAGGTAACTGTCATCATCTAGGTGCCACCATAGAGAAGAATGGAGTTAATTTTGCTTTCTGGAGTCCTTACGCACAAGAAGTAGATCTGCTTTTATTTGACAATGTTAACGATGATTCACCTTATGTAGTCCACCTTTCAAGCAGAGTATTCAAATCAACCTATTACTGGCATGTTTTTGTACATGGAATCGGTGCAGGCCAGATTTATGCTTACCGAGTCACGAAAGCTGTAGATGATTCAGACTCAGTTGCCATTGGCAAAGTTTTGATTGATCCGTACGCAAAAAGAATTCTGTTTCCAGATCAGTACGATCGTTTCGCCATTGGAGATGAAAAGAGAATCTTCAGAAATTCACTGAAGTGTGCAGTTGTAGATATTGATGATTATGACTGGGGTATTGATTCTTATCCTAACCACTCACTAGAAAACACCATTATCTATGAGATGCATGTAAAAGGCTTCACTGCTGACAAATCTTCAGGTCTTCCTGATAACATCAAAGGAACCTACAGAGGTCTTATAGAAAAAATCCCTTATCTGGTGGAACTTGGTATTACCACCGTTGAGCTGATGCCTATATATCAGTTTGATGAAAACGATGCCCGACCAGGCATGAAGAACTACTGGGGTTACTCCCCTATGGGCTTCTTTGCTCCTCATGACTGTTTCAGCTCCGATAAATCCATCATGGGACCATTAAATGAGTTCCGAGATATGGTTAAGGCACTCCACAAAAACGGTATAGAAGTTATTTTGGACGTTGTCTACAATCATACCTCAGAGGGTGATGACAACGGACCTACCTACAGTTTTAAGGGGTTAGACAAGAACGGTTACTATATTGTCAAAGACGGCTATCACCAGAACTACTCCGGCTGTGGAAATTCTCTTAACGCCAATCGTCCGATTGTAAGACGAATGATTATCGAATCGCTGGAATTCTGGCATCAGAAGATGCATGTTGACGGATTCAGATTTGATCTTGCATCAATTCTTACCCGCGATAAAAACGGCATGCCAATGAATGACAATACTACCCTGCTGACTATTGATGCTGATTACCAGCTAGCAGAAGCAAAGCTTATTGCAGAGCCTTGGGATGCGGGTGGATTATATCAGTTAGGAGCAATATCCGGCAGTAAATGGAGAGAATGGAACGGACAGTTCAGAGATGATGTTCGCTCCTTTATGAGAGGCGACTGTGGAAAGGTTAAGAACTTTATTCTTCGCCTGCTTGGCTCTCCTGATATTTACAATGAGCATGAGGTTGATCCACAGAAATCCATTAATTTTGTAACCTGTCATGATGGATTCACTCTCTATGATCTGGTCTGTTATTCAGAGAAACATAATTTTGATAACGGTGAAAACAATAACGACGGCAATAATGCGAATTATTCTGCAAATTATGGCATTGAAGGTCCATCTGATGACAAGACTCTGAAGAAACTTAGACTTCGTCAGGCTAAAAACTTCATGGCTATTACCATGCTGTCCTACGGCACACCAATGATCTGCATGGGAGATGAGGTTTTACGTTCTCAGAAAGGCAACAACAACGCCTACTGTCAGGATAATGAACTGAGCTACCTAAAATGGGAATATAACGAAGATCAGAAGAATATGCTGAGTTATACCCAGAGGATCATTGAATTAAGACGTCAGGGACAGTTATCCCCTCATGGCAACGACAACTATAACAACAAGCTGGATAATGCACTGAAGAATGCTAAGATTCAGTGGCATGGCACCAAGCCTTTCCAGCCAGACTGGTCTGATATGTCTCATTCTGTTGGTTTTCTTTTCCGCCACAAGACTGCAGATGTCTATGCCTATGTATATGTAAATGCCTTCTGGGAGGATTTAACAATCGAATTACCTTCTGTACCTGGACATCTGCATAGAAACTGGTATCAGTATCTGAACACAGCACTTCAGAGCGGCAAGGAAGTTTCTAACTTCTATATGAGTCGACGTTACAGAGCTGGTGACAAGATAAAAGTAAAGAATCACAGTATTCTGATGCTGATCTGCCCTGCTACCTAAATTTTTTCTCAAGGCCTAGTTTTGATATTAGGCCTTTGTCTTTTTCTTTTCTTTGATTGCTGGATAATGAGTTTTATCCTCATTTATTTTTTTAGAATACAATCTAAAACAAATAATAATAAATCTAAAATTAAGATTAAACTCTACACTTACTATATATTCCGCAAAAACTTTGGAATAGACTCCAAATTTATACTATAATTAAAATAAATTTAGAATTAAATACAAAAAAAGGTACACTTATGCGTCTAATCCCAAGAAAAAATTATCTTGATTTTCTGAAACGACATAAAGATAAACAAATTATAAAAGTTGTATCAGGAATCAGACGCTGCGGCAAATCCACTCTTTTTCATTTATTTAAAGAAGAACTCCTTAAAGAAGGAGTAAATAGAGAAAATATTATATCCATCAATTTTGAAGATCTTGATTATGAAGCTCTTCAAGATTATAGAACTCTATATAAATATGTAATAGAACGTATGCAAAATGATGGAATGAACTATATCTTTCTCGATGAAATCCAGCATGTTACTGAATTTGAAAAAGCAGTAGACAGTCTTTTCATAAAAGATAATGCAGATGTATATATTACAGGCTCTAATGCTTATTTTATGTCGGGCGAACTTGCTACTGTCCTGTCAGGGCGATATGTTGAATTAAAAATGCTGCCCCTGTCATTTAAGGAATTCTGTGAATCCAGCAATTTATCTCATAATCATTCTCTTTCCGAAATATACGAAAAATATCTAACAGATAGTTCCTTTCCATACACAATGCAGATATCAGGGAAACAACCGGATATAAAAGAATATCTTGAAGGAATCTATAACTCTGTAATTCTAAAAGATGTTGTTGGAAGACTGAGAATTTCAGATGTTAAGATGCTTCAGAGCCTGATTAAGTACGTGTTTGCTAACGTAGGAAGCCTAATGTCTATAAATAAGATATCCAACTCTATGACTAGTTTTGGACGAAAAATAGATAACAAAACGGTGGAACGTTATTTAACAGGACTCTTAGACAGTTTGCTGATTTATCAGGCAGATCGTTTTGATGTTAAGGGGAAGGAACTTCTAAAATTAAACTCAAAATATTATGTAGCAGATGCGGCATTAAGATATTTAATTGTTGGCAGAAAAGGTCAGGATACAGGACATATTCTTGAGAATGTAATATACCTTGAACTTATACGTCGAGGTTATGAAGTTTATGTAGGAGCTCTAAAAAACGGTGAAATAGACTTTATTGCAAAAAATTCTGAAGGAATATGCTACTTTCAGGTTTCAGAATCAACAATGGACGAATCTGTTCTCAAAAGAGAGCTTCAGCCATTGAAAAGTGTTAATGATAATTACCCTAAGTATCTCTTAACTCTTGATGAGATTAATTCTGAAGCTGATTATGATGGAATTCGTAAGATTAATGCCTTGAAATGGCTGCTAGAAGATACAATTTAAAAAAAGAAGCACCGTATACAAAAGAGCATACGGTGCCAGACTTTAATCTCGCTTTTCTGCTTTGAGGATCTTGCAGGCAATCTGAATTGATTCATATGAAGGAGGCTCAACATCCTTGAGCTTATAATCAATTCCCAGACTCTCATATTTATGAACACCTAGAGAATGGTATGGAAGAACCTCAACTTTCATTACATTAGGAAGATGATCGATAATCTTTCGTAAATTCTTAAGCTGCTCTTCACTATCGGTAATACCAGGCAGCAGAACATGTCTGATCCAGACATCTTTATTAAGTTCATTTAAATGCTTGGCGCAGGCAAAGATATTTTCATTGCCTATTCCGGTTAGCTTTTTATGTTCAATAGTATTGCTGTGTTTAAGATCGAGTAGAACCAGATCTGTGTATTTCATCAGCTCATCGAAAATCTCGATATATTCAGGAGAATTTCTGTAAGGACCAGCAGAGGTATCAAGACAGGTGTTTACCCCTTCAGCCTTTAACTTTTTAAATAATTCAGTAACAAAAGCAATCTGAGATAAGGCTTCACCGCCACTAACGGTTACACCGCCATCCTTGCCCCAGTAACTTCTGTAACGTAATGCTTTTGCAACAACACTGTCAACATCCATGCAGTCTCCAACCTTCATTTTCCAGGTATCTGGATTGTGGCAGTACAGGCATCTTAACGGACAGCCCTGCATAAAAACTACAAATCTAACTCCGGGGCCATCAACAGAACCGAATGTTTCAAAAGAATGGATATAGCCTTGAACCATGAGTAGAACTCCAAGAGTAGAAAATCAGTATTTAGGAAAACAGAGGGCGCCCTAAGGCGCCCCTTTATAACTTCAGTTAAGCAAGAATTACATAGCCTTATGGCAGGTTCTTGAAATAACGTCCATCTGCTGCTCACGGGTTAAGTCGATGAACTTAACAGCGTAGCCTGAAACACGGATGGTGAAGTTTGCATACTCAGGCTTCTCTGGGTGCTCCATAGCATCAAGAAGCTTCTCAGTACCGAATACGTTAACATTTAAGTGATGTGCACCCTTAGAGAAGTAACCATCCAAAACGTTAACCAGGTTATTTACACGCTCATCCTCATTGTGACCTAAAGCATCAGGAGCAATAGTCTGAGTGTTTGAAATACCGTCTAATGCATACTCGTATGGAAGTTTAGCAACTGAGTTTAGAGATGCTAGAAGACCTGACTTCTCTGCACCGTATGATGGGTTTGCTCCAGGAGCTAAAGGCTCGCCAGCTTTACGTCCATCAGGTAGAGCACCGGTAGCCTTACCATAAACAACGTTTGAAGTAATGGTTAGGATAGAGGTTGTAGGCTCTGAATCACGATAGGTGTGGTGCTTCTTTAACTTGGTTAGGAAGTTCTTTAATAACCATACTGCGATCTCGTCAGCACGATCATCATCGTTACCATAACGTGGGAAGTCACCTTCGATCTCGAAATCAATAGAGATGCCATCAGCATCACGTACAGGCTTAACCTTAGCGTACTTTATTGCAGATAAAGAATCAACAACGTGAGAGAAACCAGCAATACCGGTAGCAAAAGTACGACGAACATCAGTATCGATTAAAGCCATCTCAGCTGCTTCGTAGTAGTACTTGTCGTGCATGTACTGAATCAGGTTCAGAACATTTACATACAGGCTTGCTAACCACTCTAGAACGATGTCGTAGTTTGCCATAACCTCATCATAGTCTAAGTACTCTGAAGTGATCTTAGGTAACTTAGGACCAACCTGCATACGGGTCTTAACATCGATACCGCCGTTCATTGCGTATAGAAGAGCCTTTGCAAGGTTTGCACGAGCACCGAAGAACTGCATTTCCTTACCAGTCTGAGTTGCAGATACGCAGCAGCAGATTGAGTAATCATCGCCCCACTCAACACGCATTACGTCATCATTCTCGTACTGGATTGATGAAGTATCTACAGAGATCTTAGCAGCATACTTGCGGAAGTTCTCTGGAAGCTTGCTGGTGTATAGAACAGTCAGGTTAGGCTCTGGTGATGGGCCCATGTTTTCTAAGGTGTGTAGGAAACGGTAGTCTGACTTGGTAACCATGTGACGGCCGTCCATACCAAAACCTGCAACCTCAAGAGTAGCCCATACAGGGTCACCTGAGAACAGCTGCTGGTATGAAGGAATACGAGCAAACTTAACCATACGTAGCTTCATTACTAAGTGGTCAATCAGCTCCTGAGCCTCAGTCTCGGTCAGCTTGCCTTCCTGAATATCACGATTGATGTAAATATCTAAGAAGGTTGAGATACGACCGATTGACATAGCAGCACCATTCTGAGTCTTGATAGCAGCTAGGTAACCGAAGTATAACCACTGAACAGCTTCACGTGCGTTTGAAGCTGGCTGTGAAATGTCAAAGCCATAGGTCTGAGCCATAACCTTCATAGCCTTTAAAGCTTTGATCTGATCAGCTAACTCTTCACGCTGACGGATTACGTCGTCAACCATGATGCCGCAGCCGCAGTTCTTTAAATCAGCCTGCTTCTGCTCGATCAGGAAGTCAATACCGTAAAGAGCTACACGACGGTAGTCACCAACGATACGGCCACGACCGTAGGTATCTGGAAGACCGGTTAAGATCTTGTTCTTACGAGCAAGACGCATCTCTGGAGTATATGCATCATATACAGCCTGGTTGTGGGTCTTGTGATACTCGTTGAAAATCTGATCGAATTTTGGATTTGGAGTATAACCGTTAGTGGTACATGCTTCCTGAGCCATCTTGATACCACCATAAGGCATGAAAGCACGCTTTAATGGCTTATCGGTCTGTAAACCAACAACTTTCTCTAAATCCTTGCTGTTCTCTGAGATGTAGCCAGGACCATAAGCGGTAATACCTGATACAATCTCGGTTTCCATATCAAGAACACCACCCTGAGCACGCTCCTGGTGCTGTAACTTCTGTAGATCGCCCCATAGCTTATTGGTTGCTTCGGTTGGACCAGCTAAGAATGATGAATCACCATCATATGGTGTGTAGTTGTTCTGAATAAAATCTCTTACGTTAACATCAGAGATCCAGTGGGTTCCTTTGAAACCACGCCATTGCTCTTTCATGATTACTCCTAAATATATTTAATGAGATCTGTTTCTTGCAGATCCCTATCTCTATTCAAGCAGTGAGCATTATATATTCATGATTTCAAAATTCAAACATTCAGTTAGACATGATTTAATGTGAAAGATGTCTCAAAACAGGTTTGAAAGGCTTAATTACAGGGATTATAAGGAAATTTATTTTTTTTAATTTTTAAACTGAGTTTATTAACTCACTATAAACTTATTAAATGGGAAAAATAGAAAAAATTACAATGTGGTTTATTAAGTGCGAAAGCACAGCTGACTGAATTCAGACAAATGTTTTAGGTAAAAATATCCTTAAAAAGGCTGATTCAGACAGTACTGTGCCGCAAATTAGATTATTTTGTTAGTTTTTCGGCAATAACACCATTCTCATAAAGATCAAGAAGATCTTTTAGCTCTCGTACTCTTTCCTTAAGCTCTGCTCCCCAGTCAGTATCAGCAACAAGTTTTCTTGGCTTATATTCTTCAACTGACAGCTCTTCAATATCCTCAATATCACGAAGTGAATCAATGGCATCACGCTTGTTTGTAAAAGGAGTATGAGCTTTTAAATGAAGGCAGTGAGAATTATAAATAAGAGTGTAACCTGCAATACCGGTCTTATCCTGATATGCTCTGCAGAATCCACCGTCAATAACTAGGAGTTTGCCTCTAGCTCTGATAGGTGACTCCCCTTTTTTTGCCATAATTGGAGTATGTCCATTGATAATATGGCCCTTTTTAGGATTTAGACCGAATTCCTTTAAAATCATCTCACAGGTCTGAACCTTGTGATAATACTCATAATAAGGATTTCTTGGTTCGTCCTGAACAGATTCTTCTGTTATCAGAAGTTTCTCAAAGATTTTCATACGTCTGCCGGATAATGGGGATAACGGAGCTGTCCACATATACCAGAAGAAATCCAGGTGGTCATCATCTCTATTAAGATAGCCTTCACGAATCTTGGTCTGACAGAAATTCATATAATCTCTGCCACTTAGATACTGATTATTACATTTAATCTTTAAAAACTGACCGTTCTCATCTAATGGAACGCATCCATGATAAAGAAGATTACCGTTGTAGCATTTATACATATCACCTTTTGTAAACAGGAACTGTATATGTTCTCTAAGACGAACTGAACTGGTAAAGGAAGAAATCAGGTCTTCCATTAGTTCCTGTTCACCGTCTGACAACTGATATGGAGCATTCTCATTGACAGTTGGCATATCTGTAAAATTGAGATGATATGTATTTCCATCCGCAAGCTTGAGAGTACCACTCTTAAGATCAATATGATCAAAAAGCTTCAGCTCCTGAAGATTGTATTCAGGATGTCTGTCAACTATAGCACCAACCAGCTTCATTCCTAATACCGACAAGGCTTTCTGCAGAGCAGGATAACCAGGTTCATCCTTATAAGTGCTAGTGCTAAAGAGCACCAGTTTTCGCAATGAGATGCCATAGCCGTTTTCAAGCATCTTATAGTTGTTGTAGCGAAGATTGTTTAACAGAACATTGACAATGCACATTCCACTGCCACAGGCTGCTCCCATCCAGAGAACATCATGATTACCCCACTGCAGATCCAGATGATGATAGGATGATAGAACATCCATGCATTTGTCAGGACTAGGACCTCTGTCAAAGATATCACCTAAAACATGAAGCTTGGCCACAGCAAGAGTCTTGATTAGCTCACAAACATCCCTAATAAACAGTTCAGAACTACCAGTTTCAACAATAGACTGAAGGATCCTTTCATGATATAGCTTTTGAATATGATCTTCATCAGACTTCGAGTGCATCATCTCGTCAATGATGTAGGAAAAATTGGTTTTGATAATGGAACGAACCTTTTCTCGGCTGTATTTTGAGGAGAAAAAGTTACACATTGAAATCAGATTAACTATAGTCTTCTTAATGTACTCATCCGTAAAACGGTTTTCCTGTTTCAGTTTTTTCATTACCGTACTTGGGTAATAGATAAGAGTACAAAGTTCGTCTTTTTCCTTAAGGGTACAGTTATCCAGAACAATCTTAACCTTATCCTTAATTACACCAGAAGCATTGTTTATGATGTGCCGAAAGGCGTCATATTCACCGTGAATATCGGAGATAAAATGCTCTGTTCCTTTTGGAAGACTCAGCTCTGAGGTCAAATTAATAAGCTTTGAGTAAACTGCACAGCGGTTGGGATACTGAGTTGATAATAGTCTCAGCAGTCTTAAATGCTGGGCTGTGTATTTTTTAGTAGCAGTCATTTTTTATGTTTGTTAATTGTTTTTAGTTGTTATATATACGTTTTAATCAGAATACTTATAATGAGCAGCTCTGTAGTAAATCGCCTCACAGTCCTTTCTGTATAAAAGAACGAACTGTCCCTCGGTTTTATTTAAATCATCAACACCAAGCATATTCAGCAGATGAGGAATATCCTCCTCTTTTGCTCCTATTTCCTCAAAGGAAAGAGGCATACCTATAGAATGCAGAAAATGTCTGAAGGCTCTGATGCCTTCTCTTGCAGTTGAAGCAGGATCATCAAAGTCCATGGATACCCCGAATACTCTTACGGCAAACTGAGCAAACCTCATAACATCATGCTTATAAACATAATCCATCCAGGCAGGAAAAATCACTGCTAGTCCTGCTCCATGGGCAACATCATATAAGGCAGAAAGCTGATGCTCTATATGATGACTGGCCCAGTCCTGTACCCTGTCAACACCACAGATATTGTTATGTGCCAGTGAGCCTGCCCACATGATATTTGCACGGGCATCGTAGTTTGAAGGATCATCAATAGCCACAGGAGCGTTTTCAATAATAGCCTTTAACAGCGCCTCACACATATAATCTGTTACGGTTACACCTTTTGAATTAGTAAAGTAACGTTCCAGAATATGAGCGATCATGTCAGTTATACCGCAGGCTGTCTGATATCTGCTTACAGAGAAGGTAAGTTCAGGATCCAGGATAGCAAACAGAGGTCGGTTCAAAGGTGAACCGCATCCATTCTTGACCACTTTACCGTCAATTTCCTTTTCAATTACAGTGGATAATGAACTCTCAGAACCTGCTGCAGGAATAGTCAGTACACAGCCGGTCTTAAGAGCTGTTTTGGGTTTTCTTTTCTTAGTAAAAAAATCAAAAAAATCTCCATCATCAGGAATCCCCAGAGCAATTGCCTTAGCTGTATCAATTACACTTCCACCGCCTACAGCTAAAATGAAGTCGATCTGCTTTTCTCTGCCAAGTTCAATTCCTTTATAAACCAGATCTGCTCTTGGATTTGGGAGGACACCGCCTAATAAAGAATAATCAATTGAATTTGATTTTAGCTGTTCCTCAACAGAATCAAGTAAACCGGATTTTTTAGCATGTTCACTACCATAAACCACCAATACATTCTTATAACCGTAGCTTTTGATGGTATCACCGCATTTTGAACTGGTACCCTGGCCGAAAATGTATTTTGTTGGGACAACAAATTCAAAGTTTTCCATGATTATTCCTTATGAGAGTTCAAAAAAAATTTTCTTACATATTATCATGTTATAATTAGCTAAAATCTTAAAAAAAATTCAATATGCAACCATAATCAGCATTTTTTTCTTAAATTTTGCCTAAAATATAGCTAACAGCATTCTGAATATTTTTCAATACCCGCAATTTGTTATACAATGCACCATATTTTTTAGTTTCAATATCAACTATATGAGGATGACTATGAAGGTTGGATCAATTTGCCTTTTAACTGCCGCCCTGATTTGTGCTTCAAACAGTGCAATGGCTGAAAAAAGCGACAAGGTAAACATCTGGAACTGGAGTTATAACATTGGAGAAAACACTGTAGCAGATTTTGAAAAAGACACTGGCCTTAAAACCAGCTATGTTGAGTATGATTCAAATGAGCTTCAGGAAACCAGACTATTAGCAGGAAATACAGGATTTGATGCTGCTATTGTTGTAAGTTATAACGTACCTCGTATGGCTAAGGCCGGTGCTCTGATGAAAATCGATCACTCAAAGATCCCTAACTGGGTAAAGCAGAACAAGGCCCGTCTTGAAAAACTTGCCACCATCGATCCAAATAATGACTACGCCTACCCTTATATCGAGATTTCCATCGGTATCGGCTATAATAAGCAGAAGGTTGCCGAGGTAATGGGTAAGGACTTCAAATTTGAATCATGGAATGATCTTTTCAATCCAGAGAATTCAGCTAAGCTGAAGAAATGTGGTATTGCCATTATTGATTCTCCAATCGAAGTTATCTCTGCTGTACAGCATTACCTGAACAAACCTCCTCGTTCAGAGAAAGCAGAAGATTACGAGGAGGCAAGAAAGATTCTTACTTCTCTTGCAAGCAATACCTCATACTTCCAGTCTAACCGTTATGTAACCGATATTGCATCAGGCGAAATCTGCGTTGCCATCGGTTATTCCGGAGACTTCGTTCAGGCAAATCACCTGGCACAGCATGGCAAAAACAAGTATGATGTTGACTATGTTGTACCAAAAGAGGGGTCTATCATGTGGTTTGACAGCTGGACTGTACCACGTGGAGCAAAGAATGTAGACAATGCTATGACCTGGTTTAACTGGCTTTTAGATCCAAAGAATGCCTCTACTCTTTCAGATGAGATTGGTTATATCATGCCAGTTGATGAGGCTATGCAGAATCTTTCAGAGGAACTAAAGGCAAATCCAAGCATTATGCTTTCTGAAGAAAAACTGAAGACCATGTACTTTATGCAGGAAACTTCCCAGAAGACCTCTAAGATTGTAAGTAATGTCTGGAACACCATGAAGATGGATTCAGAAAAGAATCGTGGTCAGGACAACGCTAACGGTTGGGATTAACTATATTATCGGAATTATCGATCTTTAAATAAAAACACGTTCATGGTCTGGACGTGTTTTTTCTTTTTAATCAATATGTTTTCACCAATATACAAAAAAGAGATAAAAACACAGTTAAGACTGTTTCTGCCATTTCTTATTGCTCAGTTATCATCAACTGCAATGAGTACTGTTGACACTATCATGGCAGGACTTGCAGGAACAATTGATCTGTCAGGAGTTGCTATTGCCAGTTCCTTCTACTGGCCTGCCTATATGTTTCTTGCAGGTATTGCCTATGGTGTTGCGCCAACTATTTCTCACCTTCTGGCAACCAAAAATATGCGTTTTATGCAGCAAAGTCTTTTCAATGCAATGCTGGTGATTAGTGTATTCGGTTTTATTACTGCGGGTATTCTGAGTCTGTCGCACCTGATATTCAGGTTCGTTCCTTCTGATCCTATGATGATTAGTGTAGCAACAAAATATCTGTATTTTGTAGCCATAGCCTTACCTGCAACTGCAGTTTACAACGGTTATATTGCTTATGCTGAAGGTCTTTCCATCACAAGACCAGCCTTATATCTAGGACTGATGCAGCTGATTCTGGATATTCCATTTAACTATATATTTATTTTCGGAAAATTCGGCATGCCAGCTTTGGGAGGAGCCGGATGCGGCCTTACCACTGGACTAATCAATATCCTTACCTGTATCTGTCTTGTGATTTATATCAGAAGATCAAGAGCTATAGCAAAATATCGAGTTAAAGAAAATGTAAGGATCATTGATAAGGAAATTATCAGACAGTTTTTAAAACTTGCAATGCCGCTTGGCATCTCAAGGACAGTTGAAATTGCAGGATTTTCTCTTGCAGCTGTAATCTTAAGCCCTTTTGGTCCTACGATAGTAGCCTCTCATTCCATTACACTTAATGTCTCAAGTCTTATCTACATGATCCCTTTATGTCTGGGACTTACAGCAACAATCAGAACATCTTCGGCAATGGGAGTCAAAAGCTGGGACAAGACAATCATTGTCTGCAAAGTGGTAATGGGGCTGAACTTTTTTTGTCTGATATTTTATCTGTCAGCAATTATGCTGCTAAAAGAGAACATTGCAGCTTTATATTCAAATGATCCTATTGTGCTTGAAATTACGTCTTTCCTTATGATTCTGAACTGTATATATATGCTACCGGATTCTATTCAGTGTGTCTTAGGTGGTGTTCTACAGGGCTTAAAAGACTCAAAAAGCATTCTTATCAATACAGTACTATCATTCTGGGGTATTGGTCTGCCATTAGGATACGTGCTAGCCTGGGGAGTTTTTTGTGAGAAACTCGAAGCTTCTGGTATCTGGATTGGCTTTATCTGTGCGCTTACATTTTCGGCGATCTTCTTCAGTTCAAGGACCTATTACATATTAAGATACAGAAAAGCGCCAAAACTTCTGCTGTTAAACTATGAACTGGATGCTAAAAAAGCAAACACTATGAAATAAAAAAAAGATGGGGACCCAAGAAAAAAATTCAAGTCCCCATTTCAATATACCCAAACCTTTTATTTATCAGATAGCTTCGTCATTCTCCTCGCCAGTACGTATTCTGATTACTCTGCATACATCTGAGATAAAAATCTTGCCGTCACCAATTTTTCCGGTATAGGCTGATTTAATGATTGTATCCACACATTCATCAAGCTGTTCGTCAGTAGTTACAATCTCCAGTTTGCATTTAGGCAGGAAGTCCACTACGTATTCAGCACCACGGTATAGTTCAGTGTGACCTTTCTGTCTACCAAAGCCTTTTGCCTCTGAAACAGTGATACCTGATATGCCAATCTTTGCAAGATTTTCACGAACATCATCGAGCTTGAATGGCTTTATAATTGCAACAATTCTTTTCATTTTAAAAATCCCCTATTAAAGATTGTATCCACGCTCACCATGTGAGGCCAAATCAAGACCTTCAGACTCTTCATCAGAGGATACTCTCAGACCAACCAGCTTCTTGGCAATATAGAATGCGATAACTGAAGCTACAAATGACCAGACAACTGAAACAATGATTGAACCAATCTGACCGTAGGTCTGACCAAGGATAGAGTTCCATTCCCCCTTGAAACCGGTACCACCAAGCTCAGGAGAACAGAACACTCCTGTCAGAATGCCACCGCAGATTGCTCCTAAACCATGAATACCGAATACATCAAGAGAGTCATCAATCTTTAAAAGTCTCTTAAATCCATGTACACCCCACAGGCAGATAACACCGCAGGCTATACCGATTACAATCGCACCGGCTGGACTTACGAAAGCACAGGCAGGAGTAATACCAACAAGACCTGCAATCACACCTGATGCTGTACCTAAGGTTGATGGCTTCTTGAAGATGATCCACTCAGCACACATCCAGGTTAAGGCTGCAGCTGCAGGACAGAGAACAGTATTAATGAAAGCTAAAGCACTGATACCATCTGCACATAACTCTGATCCTGCGTTAAAGCCTAACCAGCCGATCCACAGCAGACAGGCTCCGATATAGGTAAAACCTAAGTTATGAGGAGTCATAATCACCTTGCCCAAATCATTTCTCTTACCCAGCATAAAAGCTCCGGTAATACCACATACAGCAGCATTGATATGAACAACGGTACCTCCAGCAAAGTCATAAGACATGAAATAGGAGTCGATGAAACCGCCACCCCAGACCTGATGGGCTAAAGGAGCATATGAGAGAACAATCCAGATTGACAAGGCAATCAGTACAGCAGAAAACTTAACTCGTTCTACAGTAGCACCGATAACGAGACAGGATGAAATAGCACAGAAGGCTGCCTGAAAGATTACAAAGGTAAGCTCTGAAATTGATCCAGACAGGGAATTGTAATCAACGCCAGCTAAAAGAGCCTTTGACATATCACCAAAAAAGCTTCCTAAAGCACCTTCAGTTCCACCAAAGGCTATGGTATAGCCAACAACAAACCAAAGCAGAATGGCCACACAGAAAACAGCCAGAGTCTGTTCAATAGTAGACAGAACATTTTTAGCTCTGGTTAATCCAGAATAGAAAAGGCCTATTCCAGGAATGGACATCAGAAGAACCAGCATGGCAGACATCAGAATAAAACCGTTGTCAGCCTGACTTAATGAATCTTCAGCTAAAACACTTTGTGATAATAAATACAGTGGTAACGCTGTACCTATCTTCAATGATCTTTTCATAATTTACCTCACTAGTTTTTTTCTCTATGAAATTACGATACAAGAAAAATTTTTTTAGATAAATTTGAAAAATCAGTTTGCACCAAAATCTACATACAAGAATAATCAATGCACCATTTTAACACCTATAAATAGAAAATTTGCACCATTAAAAATAGTATCAATTGAGGATTATCTACAAGAAAACAGCTTGAATTACAGGATATTATTTTCGAAGAAAGAAAAATTGAAAGAAATAATCTGACAAATAAATTAAACAAAAAAGGGCGTTTTCTCTTAAGATAAGAAAAGCACAACAACACTTAAGAAGGAAACGCCCATGTCTTGTATTGTATCTGATTTTTTTATCTAAAAACTTCTTTCCTGGCTTCAAGATTACAAATATTTCTTTTTCTGAAGTGTCTGACAGGGATATTACTATCCAGTTAGAACCTAAAGAACCTCCAGTCTGTCCTCATTGCGGAAGTCATAACGTAGTTGTACATGAATACAGGAAGAGAGTCATTAAAGATGAAAAGCTGCTTGGCTGCTTCGTTACTCTAGTAATCACCTACCGTACCATCAGATGCAATTACTGCGACTGCAAATACGCCACGGAAGACATACCTTTCCTGTCAGATTCCTTCAGAGTTACAAAGAGAGCAGAAGAGTCTGTTATAGAGGATTTGGAGATGGCAGGCTCAATTAAGGATACCTCCACAAGGACAGGATTATCATGGGATGTATGCAAGAACATTCATAAGAGATATCTACAGAGTACCATTTCATTCTCTCTAGGCAGTTCTGAGTATTTAGCCATTGACGAGTTTTCAATCAAGAAAGGACACAAGTACGGTACGGTTGTCGCAGACATAGTAACAAAACGAGTTCTCTGGGTTGGTGAGGGTAAGTCAAATACAGAGGTCAGCAGGTTCTTTGAACTTTGTGGAAAGATAGGCTGTCAGCAGATTAAGGCGGTAGCGATGGATCAGAATGC